>CAYTVP010000099.1:8385-12873 GCA_964441675.1 uncultured Solibacteraceae bacterium
ATCGCAACGGCGCCTGGTACGTAGACTGGAATGGAAATCGATAGTGGGATGCGGAAGATGCGTCCGAGACTTTTTTCTTTGGGCTTCAGGGGGACTCCGCGATAGTGGGCGATTGGGGACGATAGCGTCAACAAGTTTAGGCAGTCGGGGGCCTGCATCCCACCGCTGTTATTCGGCCCGGCGGCCAAAACGCAGTCCATTCTCAAGGGCGAAACTCCGAAATAGTTACGTCACCTGAATCCCGTTCGTAGTGGCGACTGCGCCACCATGCTCCACTTCGAGCGTGTAAGAACCCGCAGAAATACTCCCGGGCAGGAGAGCGTTCACCTGGCGATTATCTCCCCGGCCGCCGCTTGCCACGAATTTAACAAGTAACCGATGCTCCCCAAGACGAATCCGAATATTTCCGGCGTCGGCATTCTCTGCTAATCCAGTCAGCCACAAGGAGACGGCACCGGACGACCGCGCTACCTGGCCGTTGTTTGCCGTGACAGCATCACGGCAGCCGCCAATTGTCAGGGGTTCCGTGCGAACCGGCATATCCACTACGATCTTCGAGGGATTCGACCACTGGCTGTCGCGAATCCGGAGGCGAACTTCCCACCATCCGGCAGAAAGGCCTGGAGGAAGCCGGAGGCTGGCAAGGTAGTAATCGTCATATCGGGTGAGCTTTAACACTTCTGCCGCAAACGGTCCGATGGAGAAGTAAACTTCGTGGCGATTGGCCGGGGTATGTTCGGCTGTAAAGTAGCAAGCCAGATGTTGGTCGCTGTTCGAGTCGAAATTAATCCCTTGATCGGAAACTCGCACGGCGGATTTGAGGCACGGACGGCCTTCCTTGAGGCTGGACAGATCCACCGGCTCCCACTGCCGATGAGCTTTCACAGTGGCATGGCTGTGCCGGATGCTCAACATTTCCACCCGTACGAATCCGGCCGCCCGGCACAATGAGTGGAGGCAGGATACCGTGGGGCCGAACCAGTTGTCGAGCTGATTGCCGAGCTCGTCGGTTTCATAAAACTCGAGATAGGGCAGACCGGTCCCGCGCTCCTGGCTGTCTATGACGAACGAGTCAATGAACGCCGTGTCCCGGGTCAGAGAGGCCACGATTTCCAGGCCGAGCAGTGGATGCCGGACGTGATAAAGGACGCCCAGAAAGAAAACATAGTCAAATGGCTGGAGCCTACGATCCGGTAGGCGGAACAAGTCCGAAATAAGATAATTTACCGATAGGCCGTACTGTTTCTGCAGCCAAATAAACTTTGGATTCTCCCAGTTGTCGACGGCTGTTACATCGGCGCCGCGGCGAGCCGCTTCGAAGCTGAACCATCCATCCCAGGCGCCAATGTCGAGCACCCTTTTTCCTGCGAGGTTCTCCGGCAAATTGAACTCTCGCCATCTTTCTTGAAGAGTTTCAAGAGATATACAGCCTTCGATGGCCGTACCATCCGGTAGCGAGAACGAGTGATACCAGTTGTCCAGGTTTTTCAGCCTCTCGCTGAAATCTTCATTTCGTCGCTCGCTAATCACGGCTAAGCTCTGCACTCCGAAGCGGCGGCCGCCTGCCATAACAAATTTTCATATGCGTCTTTTAGGATAGGCGTATTAACGGAAATGAAAGACACAAAACCCTTAGTCAACCTGAGACTCGATTCGAACTATTAAGTTCCATCCTCCGATGGACGATATGACAGACATAAAACCATGGGCGGAAGTGGATGAGACACGCGGCGTTAGTGCGGCGCTTGCGCTCGCCGGCTATCGTAGCGGTGGTCGCTGCGCTGGTTGTTTCCGGGCTTTTCGTTCAGTATGAGCGGCGCCAGAATCGCGCGTCGGCGGCTACCGGGGAATTCGATCCCTATTCCGGCTTCTCGACCGGTATTTCGTCGCTGATCGCTATTGCTCTTGTGTCCTTCGGCTTTTGGCGATCGCAGCGGCAATCGGGTGCGGTCGGCCGCCTGGTAGAACAGCGGACGCGGGAGTTGGCTGATGCCCGGGACGAAGCGATTCAGGCAGCCAACACAAAGGCGCAGTTTCTGGCCACGATGAGCCATGAGATCCGTACGCCGATGAATGGCGTAATCGGCATGGCTGATCTGCTGGCGGATACGCCGCTCGATACCAGCCAACGAGACATGCTCGACAATCTTCGATCGAGCGCCCGAAATCTGCTTCATATCCTCAACGACATTCTGGATCTTTCGAAAATCGAAGCCGGCAAGGTAACACTCGCCGATGATGTTTTTGAGCTTGGGGAACTGGTGGATCGTTGTGTACAGACGTTTGCAGTGCCAGCGCGGCAAAAAGGAATCGAGCTGGCCCACAGGCTTCGGGACGACGCGTTGTTCTCCATGCGCGGAGATCCCGGACGGCTGGGGCAGGTGCTGAGCAATATGATCGCCAATGCGGTGAAGTTCACTGACCATGGGTCCGTTTTTGTCTCGGCTTCCGTGACTGCCATCGACGAGGAGAGACTGATGGTCCGGTTCTCGGTGGCGGATTCCGGCATCGGAATCGACCCGGCATCGCAGGCAAAGCTTTTTCGGCCGTTTGTCCAGGCGGATGGCAGTTTCCGCCGTAAACATGGTGGTACGGGCCTCGGGCTCGCAATCTCGCGACATCTGGTTTTGCTAATGGGTGGTGAGCTTGGTGTAGAGAGCGAGCCGGGAAAGGGATCGACCTTTTGGTTCACAGCCGGGCTGAAGCGAGCCTCGGCGCCGAACATCGCTCCGACCCTTCCGGCGCTCCGCGGAATCCGGGCACTATTGATTGGCGAAACGATCGCGGTCCGGGTGATTGCACGCGGATATCTGGAACGCTGGGGCGCCAGGGTCGAATTCTATCCGGACTTCGCGGAGGCGGCCAGGCGGCTGTTGGCAGCCCCGCCCAGTGAAAGCCTGATTCTGGTCGGCGATATCTCCGCGGACCCCGTGTTTGTCACCCGGAACTGGCTTCAGGATCTGGACTTGTTCGATGTGCGCGTTATTTTGCTGGCCGGAGTGGGGCAGACATACGAAATCGATGTTCCCTTAAAGTTCCATCCCCTTTGGGTGCCTCTGCCTCTGCAAAGGACCAGGTTTCAGGAAGCGATCAAGCGTACGTTTGCGGAAGAACCCGAGACGAACGGCGGTTGGATCGACTACGAAGCTGCGTCAGGCGCGCGGCTCTTGCTGGTCGAAGACAACCAGATCAATCAGCGAATCGCGCTGGGATTGATCCGGAAGCTGGGCTATGACGCCGAAGCTGTGTCGTCCGGGCTTGAGGCAATCGAAGCAGTTCGCTGCAATCGTTATGCCGCAATCCTCATGGACTGCCAGATGCCCCAGATGGACGGATTTGAGGCGACGACCAGGATTCGCGAACTGGACGGTCCGGCCGCGGCAACGCCGATCATCGCGTTGACGGCGAATGCAATGCCGGGAGACCGCGAACGCTGCCTCGATGGCGGCATGGATGACTACCTCTCAAAGCCGGTTCAGTTGGCGCGGCTGTCGGAGGTGCTGGAGCGGTGGACAAAAACAGCCAACATGGTACCGTGATATCCAGTGTCGGCTTCGCCATTGAATGTCCACCTCGACCAATACGAGGGGCCTCTTGATCTACTGCTGGACCTGATCCGGAAACAGCAGATCAACATTCACGATATTCCGATCGCCCAGATTACCAGTCAGTACTTCGCTTACATGGAGCAAGCCGCGGCGCTCGACATTGAGTTGTCGGCGGAATTCGTCTATATGGCGGCGACCCTCATCCACATTAAGTCGAGGATGCTGCTGCCACGCGATCCGGAGTTGGAAAAGATTGATCCGCAAGGAGATCCACGCCAGGAACTGGTAGATCGTCTTCTCGAACACGAACGTTTCAAGGACGCCGCCGAGATGCTGCAGCAAAAGCGGATGATCGAGGAAGCGGTCTGGTCGAATCCGCAGATTGAGCATTTCCTGAACGAGGCGGACGAGCCGGGATTGCAAGTCACTCTATTCGACTTGGTGAATACGTTTCAGGCTGTGCTTGAGCGCCTAAAGGCGAGACCCACCTACTCCGTTGATAAAGAAGAAGTTACCGTTCCGGATATGATCAATCATCTGCGGGCGGTATTTGCGGTGGCCGGCCGGACCGAAAAGTTATCCGCAACCCGGCTGTTTGAAAGCCAGCGCTCCAAAAAAGCGATGATTTGCCTGCTTCTGGCGATCCTTGAGTTGGTCAAGCGGCAGGCGTTGATCCTGCTGCAGGGAGACGCATTCGGGGAAATCGAGCTGAAGCGCGGCGACGGTTTTGAGCAGGCGGTCGAAGAGTCTCAAAATCTAGAAGAGGAATACCGGTAGCAAATGTTCGAACAGGAATCAGCCAGTGGAGGACTGGCAGCGGAACCAAATGAAATGGCGGAGTCGGGCGACCCGGCTCTGAAGGCAGTTGTTGAAGCGATCGTATACGTAACCGAGGAACCACTCACTCCCGGTCAGATTGCGCAGGCGATCGAACGGCCCG
>CAYTVP010000100.1:0-9908 GCA_964441675.1 uncultured Solibacteraceae bacterium
AATGGGGACGCAAATCCACGCGTTGGACAACTATCGCCGCGTGGTGGAACTGGTCCAATCGGGCGCGGTAGGGAAGATCAACCGGGTTTCTGTTTGGAAAACATCCGAGACAAAGGGTCTGGGCGTGCTGCCCGATGCCAGCGTTCCGGCCGGGCTCGACTACGAGTTCTGGCTCGGTCCCGCCCCGCGAAGGCCGTACAATCCGAACCGGTCGCATTTCAACTTCCGGTACTTCTGGGATTATTCGGGCGGCATGTTCATCGACTTCTGGTGCCATATCACCGATGTCGTCTACTGGGCGCTCGATTTAAAGGCTCCGGAATCGGTATCCGCTATTGGACGGCGGATGCTGGCGGACGACAATGCGGAAACCCCGAACTATCTTGAGGTGCAGTATGCGTATCCCGGTGTGGATGTCATCTGGACCCTCAATCCGCAAGGCCCTCCGGGTTTCGAGAACTGGGGCATCGGCGCCGCATTTCAGGGAACCGACGGGACCATCGTCACCAATTACACGCAGCACCGGCTTTTCCGCAAGGGCAAGGAAGAGATCGATTTTAAACGCCCCGCGCAGACCATCCCCGATTCGCCCGGCCATATCCGCGAGTTTCTCGACAGCGTCAAAAGCCGAAAACTCACAACATGCGATGTCGAGTACGGACACAAGCTGACAAAGGGGGGCCATCTCGGCAACATCGCCTATCGAACCGGGCGTAAGATCCGGTGGGACGATGCGAAGGAGCAGGTGGTGGGCGACAAGGACGCCCAGAAGCTGGTTGTCCGGAAGTACCGCAAGCCGTGGAAGCTCGGCTAAGGCGGACAATAAGAGAGTGGGTGTTCCAATTCTTCCGGACCCAGCGCCGGAAAATGAACTGTACCGGTTGCTTGGTGATGAAGGCATTGGACGGCTGGTTGCTGCCTTCTACCGGCAGATTCCCGGCGACGAGATTCTCGCGCCGATGTACCCGGCCGATGATCTGGCCGGTGCTGAAAAGCGTCTGCGGGACTTTCTGATCTTTCGTTTCGGCGGGCCACCGAACTATATCCGGGAACGCGGCCATCCGCGATTGAGAATCCGTCATGCGCGGTTTGCGATAGATCAGGCGGCGCGCGACCGTTGGATGCTGCTGATGGAGCGGGCGATCGAAGAGACGAACATTCCTCCGGAGGCTGCGACTATTGTCAAGCAGTTTCTTGGGCAGGTCGCGACGTTCCTGATAAATCGCCAGTAGCGAAACACTACTCGTACCGAAGAGCTGAGATGGGATCTATCGAAAGCGCTCGCCGGACTGGTCCTACAGCCGCGAGTAATCCCGTCGCAGCTAAGACCAATAGCACCACTGTAAACGTTAGCGGATCTCTCGGACTGAGTCCCGGTACGAAAAACATTGCCAACGGTCTCGTTACCATCAAGGCCACTATCAATCCGAAGGCCGATCCGGCTGCAATGAGTTTTACGGAATCCTGGAAGACCATACGCGAAATGTCGATCCGATTCGCCCCCACTGCGACTCGCACACCGATCTCCCGGGTTCGCCGGACCACAGAATAGGCCAACACTCCGTAGAGGCCCACGGCTGCGAGGAGAAGTCCGAGGACACCGATTGAACCCAGAAGGGCGGCGCCAATCTGACTTGGAAGAAAGGCAAGGCCGAGACTGGAATACAGCGTCTTTACCTCCAGCCCGGCGGTTGGTTCCAACTGGCGGAGGGTACGCCGGACAGGTTCGATCTGCTGGCCGGGCGGCGTGGACGAACGAACCACAAACTGTAGTTCCGAGCGGACATCATTAATCTGTGACAAGGGCTGATACATCTGCGCCCGATCGTCTTCGCCGATCGTCATGTTCTTTGTATTCCCGACGACACCGATAATGGTGTACAGTTCGCTGTGAGTTCCGTAATCCCAGCTAAACACGATGCCCGACGCGCGTTCGCTGCCCAAGTATCGCTGCGCGAAGGTTCGATTCACCAAAACCACCTTGGGACCTTTCGCATCGGCATCGGAAAATGGCCGTCCCTCATAAATAGGAATCTCCATCGCGCGGAAATAGTCCGGTGAAACGGCGTTCCAATTAAATCGAGTCCTCTTCTTTTCACCCGAAGGCTGAAACGTCAGGTCGACCGCAAAAACGGTATTGCCGTTGAACGGGATGATGCGGGCGGCAGCCGCCGCTTCTATCCCAGGAAGTGTTTTCAGCTCCTCGATGGCTTCGTTAACAAAAAGAGAAATCCGATGCGGATTCTTTTTCGATTCAGGCAGCAGACGAACCTGCGCCCGCAGTGTCCGATGAATATCAAACCCGGGACTAATCGCAGACGAATGGAGTAGATTTCGCAGGAATAGAAATCCTGTACTGAGAACAATGACTGAAACTGCGATTTGACCCGCGACCAGCACGCGCCGGATTGTCAGCTTACGATCCCGGTGCAGGTGGGAACTGATCGAGTCGCGGATTGATTGCAGCGCGGGCAGAAGGCCGCAGAAGATCGTCGCAACCAACGCCAGAATTGAAGCGAAAAAGATCACACGCCAATCAGGCTCGATTTGCAATCGGATGGGAACAGGCAATGGAAGCGGAATGCTGGCCAGCACTTTGGCAGCGAGGTATGCAAGCAGGAGCCCGGCTCCTGTTCCCATCAACGCAAGTAAGCTGCTTTCAGAGAGCAACTGCTGCAGCAATCGCCGGCGGGTTGCGCCTAAAGACAGCCGGACCGCGATCTCCTGCCGCCGCGCGGACGCTCTAGCCAACAGAAGATTCGCGACATTGACGCACGCGATGAACAAAACCAGACCGGTAATAACCAGCAGCAACGCAAAGAACAAGGAGAGCGTCGTTACCTGCCGGTCTTGTTGAATGCGCGCGATCCCGGCAACGGGAATCATGGTAGCGCCCGGATTTCGATTCCAACGTTCCGGGTACATCTCTGGCAATCGCGCGGTAACGGTGAGCAAGGCGGCTTTTGCTTCTCCCAAAGACATGTCCGGCTTGAGCCTCGCAAACATCATTAGATTGGAATCGCTGCCGTAACGCGGCAAATAGACATCGGGAGAGAATCCAAAACCGAAAAGCGTCCGATGATTCTCCGGTAGGACGCCGAGAATCGTGTGGATGCGGCCATCGAGGTTAATTGCGCGTCCGATGACGGACGGATCGCCATTCAAGTGCCGCCGCCAGAACTGATGCGCCAGAACTGCGACTTCATCCGGATCGCTTTCAGTCCAGCCTCGCCCAATTGCCATTGGAGAATTGCCGACAGTAAAGTAGTTCTTGGTTGCCAATACGCTGAAGACAGGACGCGTGTCGGAGCCATCGTTCCAATTGGCCTCGGCTTCGATATTCTCGCCAATGACATTGGCGAAGATCTTGCTCTCCAACACCATGTCGAAGATCTTCTTCTCGGCGTGGCTGTTCCCGCCGATCTGCAGCGAAACTATCGAATCCGGGTCGGAGATGGATGGGCGGCTGAAAAGAAACTCCACGGCGAGCGAGAACATCGTGGCATTCACACCAATGCCCAGGGCGAGTGAAAGCACGGCGCTCGCGACGAAGCCGGGACTCCGCCGCAGCCCGCGGGCCGCGTAGATCAAATCACGCCACAAATTTTCGACGAATGTGAATCGCCACAGATCCAGCGCCTGCTCCTTCACCAACGACGTATTGCCAAGCGAAACCGGGTTCCCGCTCGCAGACGCCATTTCGCGATGAAATGCCAGCTCCGCTTCAAGATCTTGCTGGAGAGAATGGCGGCGAAAAAGTTTCAAAAAAAATCTGCGAATCATGGTCACCTCGCCAGCACTCGTTGGACGGCAAGCGAAAGCCGGTCCCATATTTGTTGCTGCTCGGAGAGCAGCTTCCGGCCTCGCTTGGTGATCTCGTAATATTTCGCCTTGCGATTGTTTTCCGACAGTCCCCAGGACGCCGATATTGCGCCATCCAATTCCAGCCGGTAGAGTGCCGGATAGAGTGATCCCTCTTCCACCTTCAGTACTTCGTCAGACAGCAGATGAATGTTCTGAGCTATGGAATAGCCATGCCGGGGGCTATGCTGCAGCGAATGGAGAATCAACAGATCAAGCGTTCCCTGCAGTAACGAGGGCGAAGAAGATTTTGCCACCTGAGCTTTCTCCCTATGATTATCTAGGGAGGATTATGGGTACAATTCCCTAGATTGTCAAGGGGAGAATGGTAATGTCCTTATCGCTTCCGCAGCCGCAGCGTCTCCCAACTGCCATCGGCCGTCCAGCCTCCGTCCACGGCGATCGCTTGTCCGTTCACGAAGCTGCTTTCGGAGGAATCGCCGAGAAAAGCGATTGCCCGGGCGATGTCGTCCGGGGTGGCGAAGCGCGCCATGGGAATACGGCCGGTGATATCCGCGTCACTGTAGCTTCCGCCGGCCTGGTCGGCCACATCCATCTCGGTCTTCACCCAGCCTGGACAAACCGCGTTCACGCGGACGCCCCGCGCGCCCCATTCGGCGGCGAGGGTACGTGTCAATCCGATCAGTCCGTGCTTTGAAGCATTGTAAGCGGCGCGGTCGGCGATTCCGACAATTCCCGCGACGGAAGCGACATTGATAATGGACCCGCTTCCTGCTTCGAGCATTCGTTGTCCGAAGGCTTTTGCCATTAGAAACGGACCAACAAGATTGACTTCGAGAACCCGGCGATAGTCGCCGGCAGACGTATTTTCTGCGGGTGAAATGAAGCTGATGCCGGCGTTGTTCACAAGCACATCGGCGCGCCCATAGCGGTCATAGACGTACTGAACAAAATTTGCCACCGTTGCTTCGTCTGCGACGTCGCCGGCAAACGCGATTGCCTCCCCGCCAGCTTGCCGAATTGCCCGCATTGTATCTGCCGGCTCTTGAAGGTCAATGATCGACAGCCGATAGCCTCGCTCCGCCAATAGTTCGCTGGTCCTGCGGCCGATTCCCTGTGCCCCGCCTGTCACTACTGCTACGCGTTTCTGTCCGGTCATGTTCTGAGTAGGACTCTACTTTATACCGTGGTCGGGAACGTGAGAATTGTGGTGACTGCCGGGTGCGCTCGGTATAATGGAAAGCTAACAAACAGTGTCGTGTCCGGATGCGGGAGAAGCATATTTATGAGCGCAGTGCCGCAGCCACCAGTAGCGCAACGGTCCGAATCCGAAGTGGAAATAAAGGCGGCCGTAAGGACCCCGCTTTTGACAATGGACAATATCGAAAATGGGCTGGAGGTTTGCCCCTGGCCCCTGATGATCATTGATAAAAGTTCCCGCATCGTTGCCGTCAATAGTGAGGCGGAACGGCTGCTGCCAGGTATTACCGCCGCGAAAGGTCAGAACCTTTGGCTGCAATTCCCGTCATTGGGCGGCCATACCGTCGAGTCCGCCTGCCATCTCGCTCTTCGCCAGGATGGCCATGCTCGGGTGGAGTATTTCGACGAGTCCACTCAGCGATGGCTCGAGCTTTCGGTCCGGGATCTCGGCGGCGAAATCAGTCTGGCGATACGTGACATCACGGATCGCTTATCGATGCTCCTGGCGAGCTACCAGTTGGCGGCAATTGTCGAGGGATCGGGTGATGCCATCATCGGTAAACGTCTTGACGGAACGATCACCAGTTGGAACAAGGGCGCGGAGCGCATGTTTGGGTATACCGCCGAGGAGATGATCGGCAGATCGATTCACAAACTGGCACCCAGCGGCCGGGAAAAGGAGATGGACCATTTTCTCAGCCTTATCCGAACAGGCGAGCGGATCGCATCCTTTGAAACAGTTCGCCGGACGAAATCCGGCCAGGAAATCCCTGTTTCCCTTACCATTTCCCCCGTCTACGGGCCAGACGGCAGCGTCGTTGGCGCTTCTAAGATCGCCCGGGACATTTCTCCGCAGAAAGCCGCTGAGGAAGCGTTGCGCAGAAGCAACGCCAGCTTGCGTCAGGCGAATGAGGACTTGGAACACTTTGCTTACTCAGCCAGCCACGATCTGAAGGAGCCGATTCGGAACATTGCGATTTCGAGCGAGTTGCTCGCCCGCCGCTATCTCGAAAACCTCGAGCCGGAAGCGAATGTCTTCCTCGACCGGATTCGTGCCGGAGCGTCGCGACTGAGTAGCTTGGTGGACGGTCTTCTGCAGCTGACTCAGGCAGCGAATTTCGATCTTGATGAAACCAAAACCGAGGTGGACACCCGCGCCGCATTATCGGCCGCCCTTATCGATCTGAGTGAATCGATCGCCGAAAATGACGTGACCGTGGAGGTTTCAGAACTTCCCCGGATTACAATCCTCGAAATCCACCTTCGTCAGCTATTTCAGAACCTGATTGGAAATGCGATCAAGTATCGCGGTCCCGCCGCACCCAGGATCGAAGTACTGGCATCCAGGCAGGATCCTGGCTGGATATTCAGCGTGCGTGACAACGGAGTAGGGATCGCTTCGGAGTATCAGGAACGGATTTTTGGCGCCTTCAAACGGTTGAATGCGAACCATGTAGCTGGGGCGGGAATCGGCCTTGCGTTGTGCAAGCGAATTGTCGAGCGCTACGGCGGTCAAATTTGGGTGGAATCGGAGCCAGCGAGGGGATCCACGTTTTTCTTCTCGATTCCAGACCGGTAGCCACCCTTCGGCACGACGGAAGGGGAAGCCACCGCCGAGCTCGATGGGGCCTCCCCAGCCGGAACTGCGTTTATGGTTGCGCCACAACTCGCAGGTAAGGTTTCACGGTGCGAAAGCCGCCGGGATACTTCTTCTTCGCATCCTCGTCGGAGACGGCGGGCGAGATAATGACGTCTTCTCCCGGTTTCCAGTTCACCGGAGTTGCGACCTGATTCTTCGCAGTGAGTTGCAGTGAGTCGATCACTCGAAGAATTTCGTCGAAGTTACGGCCAGTGCTTGCAGGATAGTTCAAGCTCAGCTTAATTTTCTTGTCCGGCCCGATCACAAAAACGGAGCGCACCGTCATTGTGTCGTTTGCGTTCGGATGGATCATGCCATAAAGATTGGCAACCTTCCGGTCCTCATCGGCGATCATCGGAAAGTTTGGTGCATAACCCTGCGTTTCCTCGATGTCCTTGGACCATCCAATATGACCGTTCAGAGTGTCGCAGCTAAGCCCCATCACTTTCACGCCACGTTTATCGAATTCGGGTTTCAGTTTTGCGGTATAGCCGAGTTCTGTTGTACAGACCGGAGTGAAATCCTTGGGATGCGAAAAAAGAACTGCCCAGGACCCGTCTATCCAATCGTGGTAGTGGATTGTCCCTTGCGTCGTTTCCGCGGTAAAGTCCGGGGCGATATCGCCAATTTGTAACGCCATTTCCTTGACCTCCTAATTGTCAATTGTGATTTATAAGACTTATATCATGGCGCCTTCTCCGCCATCGACACTAGCCGGTTGAGCGGCGAATTTATTGGATTGGAGCGCGAATAGCGTGCGTGAAGAGCACCGGTTTCGCGATCAGGCCTCCGGCAGAAACCGGCGGACGCCGAACTCATACGCAGCGGTACCCAGAATTCCTCCCAGAAGCGGCGCTACCACCGGCACCCAGAAAATGCCGGATCCATCGGTGAGGCCATTGTTGCGAAATCCGGCTACCACTGTCAGAAGTCGCGGGCCGAGGTCGCGGGCCGGATTGATGGCGTAGCCATGGAGCGCACCGAAGCTCATGCCGATGCCGACGACGATGAGGCCGATGGCGAGCGGGGCGAGATTTCCGATGGGAATGTTGCGTTCCTCAATGATGGCGCAAATGAGAAATAGCAGAATTGCCGTCCCCAGCACCTGATCGAAAAACCCGGCGAACGGCTGGGTCGGGAAGGCGGGAAAGGTAGCGAATACGCCGGCGGTTTTTTCGAAAGCCGGGTCGAAACGTTCGAAAGCCGGCCGATAGTTCAGAAAGACCAGCGCTGCGCCGGCAAAGGCTCCGGCGATTTGAGCCAGCGAGTAGGGCAGCACTTTCGACCAGGGAAAACCGCGAAATACGGCGAAAGACAACGTAACGGCTGGATTCAGGTGGCCGCCGCTGGTTCTCGCCGCGACGAAAACGCCCATCGCGACGGCGATTCCCCAAGCCCAGGTGATGTTGGAATATCCGCCGAAAATGATTTCGCTGGCATCTCCATTGCCGAAAAGGACGGTCATGGCCACTACACCGCAGCCAATCAGTATCAGAATCATCGTGCCAAGAAATTCGGCGGCAAGCTCCGCCACAAGAGTTGTGCGCATCATAGATCGCGTGGAATTCTATCAAAGATGAATCGCCGCACCTTTACGACCCTCATCGCCGGAGCTTCCGCCGTCCGGGCTCAGCAGGCTCTTTCGCTTCCGGATTTTGAGCCGCGCAGCGAGTTGAACGCGAAGGTGACGAAGGTAGAGCGCGCGCGATTCCCGGTAGTCGATTTTCACACTCATTTCTCATTCGCTCCGGGCTTGGAGCCGGGAGAATCGCTTCGCTACTCCGCGACTCCCGGGGAACTGCTGGCCGTTATGGACCGCAAGAACATCCGGACGATGGTGAATCTCACCGGCGGCTGGGGTACGGGACTTGCCGATTGTGTTTCGCGCTTTGCTAAGGCTCATCCCGGACGGTTCATCGTCTTTACTGAGCCAACCTGGACGCGGACGGCGGAGCCCGGGTATGCCAAGTGGCAGGCGGATGAAATCGAAAGGGCATACCGGGTGGGAGCCCGCGGCATAAAGGTGTTGAAGACTCTCGGGCTGTATCTCCGGGAGCAGGTGAAGTCCGGGGCGCTGGTGAAAGTGGACGACTCACGGTTCGACCCGATGTGGGAGACAGCCGGAAAACTCGGAATGCCAGTCGCCATTCATACGTCGGATCCGGTCGCATTCTTCCGCACTGTAGATAAAACGAACGAGCGTTTTGAAGAGCTGAATGCGCATCCGGACTGGAGCTTTCATGGCCGCGACTTTCCTTCCGATCGCGAACTCCAGGAAGCGCGCCGCCGTGTGATGGCGCGCCATCCAAAGACGCATTTCGTCTGTCTGCACGTAGCGGCCTCCGAAAATCTGCCCTATGCGTCGGAGATGATGAATGCGCATCCGAACATGCTGGTGGAGATTGGAGCGCGAATCGGCGAACTGGGCCGCCAGCCGCGCGCATCGCGCCGGTTCTTCGATAAGTATCAGGACCGCATCCTTTTCGGGACCGACGCGATACCGAAGGGGTTCCAAACGCCGCAGCAGATCTTTGGCGAGAAGCTGTATGAAATTTACTACCGGTTTCTGGAGACCGAGGACGAATACTTTGACTATGCACCGGCGCGGGTTCCTCCGCAGGGCCGCTGGAAGATCTACGGATTAGGCTTGCCGGACACGATTCTCCGAAAAGTTTATTACGCGAACGCGAACCGGATTCTGCCCGCCTGAAGGTACATCTCACTCCATCCGGTATGCAAAACTGTGGAAGGGCTTTCTGCAAGAGTTCGGCGTTGAGGCTTGCGGATTCCAATCGCGTCCAAATCGATTGAGCCAGAGGATCATTTTGCCGTGAGAGGAATCCAAATTCTTGTGTTTGCCGGAGCGCTCGCCGCTTCCAGCCGCGCGAGCGCCGAAGCTGTACTGATCGAGTTGCGAGGCGGGATCAAGATCGGGCCCGTTCCAGCGGAGAGCGTCGAGGGCCGGCGTGAAGCTGCCCTTGCGATTGAGCGCGAGATTCAACCCGCGCAGGAACAGGTCGCGGGCTTGGTCGAATCTCTTGGCGGCACAGTTACCCGGCGATTTCGGCTGGTCAATCTTCTGGCTGCGGACGTGCCCCCGGATGCGCGTGCGAGGCTGAGAGAACATCCCGCGGTGCTCGAAGTCGGCGACGATACGCGCGGGGTTCTGCAGATGGATCTGAGCGTTCCCGCGATGGCTGTCCGGCCGGTATGGGAGGCGGGATTCACCGGCGCCGGGCAATCGGTA
>CAYTVP010000100.1:9918-12811 GCA_964441675.1 uncultured Solibacteraceae bacterium
CTCGGGCGTCCATGCCGCGCATCCCGCCTTCACCGGTAGGGTGCAGGGTGCCAGCTACCTGCTTCCCGGCGCAGCCGGTTGTCCGGCAAACGAAGCTTCCTCCGCAAATGACTATAACGGCCACGGCACGCATCTGGCCGGGATTATCGCCAGCGCCGGCACAATGTCGTTTCCAAACCGGGTGGGTGTGGCACGCGGGTTGAGTACATTTTTCAATGCCAAAGTGGCCTGCCAGGAGGGCGGCGTTCTTTCTTCGGACCGTTTGGCGGCAATTGAACAGGCATTGGTTGAGACTCCCGCGGCGGTTGTCCTGAACGCAAGCACCGCACCCACAGAAGCCGATGACGATATCAGCGCCCGCGCAATCGATAGTCTCATCAGCCGGTTCAACCTGATCTGGATTAATGCGGCGGGGAATACCGGTCCGGCTGCCGGTACGGTGGGAACGCCCGGAAACGCCTATAACGGAATCACCGTCGCCAATCTCGATTTGCAGGGGACGATGGACGGGACCGCGGCCGTTATTCATCCGACCAGCAGCCGCGGTCCTACCCTGGGCGGGCGATTTAAACCGGATGTGTCCGCGCCGGGGACCAATGTTGTGGGTCCGAGCCATCTTGGCGACGGATTTGTTACCAGGACCGGCACCAGTGTCGCAGCAGCTCACATAGCCGGAGCGGCAGCAGTGCTGCGCCAGGCAGGCGTCACAAACCGGCTGGCGATGAAAGCCCTCCTAATCAATACGACGGATGTCAACGGTTGGGGCCCCAATTTTGGCTGGGGCTTCGTCGATGTCGAACGCGCGTTCCGTCAGCGCGGGACGGTCGCGGTAGCGGACTTTCCGGCCGAAGCGGACCGCAGTATTTATTATCGAGTCGTCGTGCCGGAACAACAGTCGTACTTTGCAACTCTCGTATGGGAGCGGCACGTTGAGGGCGATCTCTCTACTCTGCGGAATCTCGACCTGGCTGCATTTAATGCCGCTACTGGCGCGGCGGTGCAACGGTCCGCAACCGCCCAGAATGTGGAACAGCTCGCAATCCGCAATAACAGCAATGAGCCTGCCACCTACTTGATTCAGATCGAAGGCCGGGACGCCGGCGCCATCGCGGAGGCGTTTGCTTTGGCTTCTTCGCTGCCTCTTGACTCGGCGATCCCTGCGGGGCTCGAAGTGGGTTGCGAGATGCCCGCACCCCCGCAGGCAGGCGCGACTGTTTCCATTCCATGTCAGATACGCAATACGGGCGGCCTGCCTTTAACGAATGTGAATCTTTCGGCGGCCATCGAGGGGCAGACTGCCGGTAGTGCTTCGTCCGGGCCGGTGGGAGCGCAGGGCTCCAGTGTGGTTACGCTACCGGTGACTGTACCGGCTCTGCCCGGCGTCTACGCTCTGCGGATCACTGCCACCGGATTATCGTTCGGAAATATTATCCCGATTACGGTCGACAACACACTCACCGTGGCTCCGCCGGCGGGCGGGGCACTGCCCCTTGTGACGGCCGCGGTCAGCGCCGCCAGCTTCACTCCCGGCCTCGCGTCCGCCGGTTGGCTTACGCTCACGGGCAACAACCTCGCGACAACGACGCGGGGATGGACGTCGGGGGATTTCAATGGTGCTGCGCTGCCCACTGTGCTCGACGGTGTCAGTGTCACAGTCAACGGACGAAGCGCCTATGTGGCATATGTGAGTCCAACGCAGGTGAACATTCTTGCTCCGGACGATCCGGTTGTTGGCGAGGTTCCCATCGTGATCACGAATCCCATGGGGCGAAGCCTGGCGTTTACCGCCACCAAGACCGCGGTTGCGCCGGCGCTATTCCGGCTGTCGGCCGATGACGGTCGTTTCGCGGCCGCCGTTCACTCCGATGGCGCATATGTCGGACCGGAAGGGATCCTGGGGCAAACGCCTTCCCGTCCGGCCGCCGCGGGGGACATCATCTCGCTCTATGCCACGGGTTGCGGCGCGACAAATCCGGCCACCAGCGCCGCGAATATGATCGCAGCGCCCGCGCGACTCGCCGGTATCGCTCGCGTTTCGATCAGTGGTATCGATGCGGCGGTCGATTGGGCGGGAGTTACCGGTTCGGGACTTTGCCAGATCAATACCGTCGTGCCTTCACTTGAGGGAATCGAAGGGCCCGAATATGAGGTTCGGCTGACGATCAATGGAGTGTCTTCGATCGAAGGCATCTACGTCGCGGTTCAGTAGGAATTTCGCGTCACTCAAGTATTTTCTCCAACATCGCGGGAATCTCGAAGACGGCCTCGTTGTGGAGCTTCCCCGTGTTGGCACGGAGGCGCTCGATCGGCATCTCACGAATGGCGGCGGGAATGTTGTTGTAGTTTTCGACGACGATCCCCACGTCGTTTTCCCGAACCCAGTCGGTATTGAATCGCTCCTGCGGCAGCGTCCACGCATTGCGCTCGACAATCACCGGCAGCTTCATCTGCAGCGCCTCGCTGATGGAACCCGGTCCGGGTTTGCCGACAAAGAAGTCCGAAAGGGCCATATAGTAGGGAACTTCCGACGTAAAGCCCTCGATAAAGGCGGGAAACGTCAGCCGCGTCCCGGACAGGCGGCGGTGTAGGCGTTCATTCCGGCCGCAGACAAAAATCATCTGGACATCCATCCTGGCTTCCGAGAGCTTTCGGGCGATGTCTACCATGCGGAAGCTGCCATATCCGCCAAACAGGACAAGGCCGGTCGGAAGGTCCGGTTGCAGTTTCAATGCCAGCCGTTCCGTACAACGATCCACTGTCGGAACCTCGTAAAACCGCGGGTGGAGGATCATTCCCGAAGCCCGGAAGATCCGGCCGGGGGCATGGCCCATCTCGCGAGCCTGACTGACAGCCCGGTCGGTACCACAGATAAACCATTGATCCTGTTTCTCAA
>CAYTVP010000101.1:0-12808 GCA_964441675.1 uncultured Solibacteraceae bacterium
AACCTTCAACCTACTGATTAAGAGTCAGTTGCTCTGCCAATTGAGCTACGCGCCCTCTATTTGAGTGCAAAAAGATGCTGGTTCGTCAGACCCGTTGAACCGCCACCTGCTCCATTATACAAATCGCGATCCGTAAATGCCTTTCAGGCGTTCAGGATTTTCTTCACAACCTTCCCGTGGACGTCCGTCAACCGGAAATGGCGGCCCTGATACTTGTACGTCAGGCGTGTGTGGTCGATGCCCAGGCTGTGCAGAATCGTGGCGTGCAGGTCATGCACATCCACTGGGTCCTCAATGATGTTGTACGAAAAGTCATCCGTCGTGCCCAGGGTCATTCCGGGGCGGACGCCTCCGCCCGTTAACCAAATGGTGAAGCAGCGGGGGTGATGATCCCGCCCATAGTCGTTCTCCGTCAGGCGGCCCTGACAATAGACGGTACGGCCGAATTCCCCGCCCCACACCACCAGCGTCTCGTCCAGCAGACCACGCTGCTTCAAGTCCGTGATGAGCGCTGCCGCCGGTTGATCGGTTTCCTGGCAGCGCTTCGTCAGACCCTTGGGCAGTCCGCCATGATGATCCCAGTCCCGGTGAAACAACTGGATGAAGCGGACGCCGCGTTCGGCCAGCCGCCGCGCCAGCAGGCAGTTGGCGGCAAATGTTCCGGGCTTCCGCGCATCTTCGCCATACAGCTCGAATGTCGCGTCGCTTTCGTTCTTGATATCTGTCAGCTCCGGAACAGATGCCTGCATCCGGAACGCCATCTCATACTGAGCAATGCGGGTTGAAATCTCCGGGTCGCCGGTGTTTTCCAGGTTTAGCTGATTCAGCTCGCCCAGGGTATCGAGATACGCGCGCCGGTCTTCCCGCTGCATCCCCTTCGGATCGGCCAGCCAAAGCACAGGATCTCCAATCGAACGGAATTTGATCCCTTGGTACTTAGATGGGAGAAACCCAGAACCCCATAAGCGATCGTACAAGGGCTGACCGGTGCCACCCTGGCCCGGTGAAATCAATACAATAAAACTCGGAAGATTCTGGTTCTCCGACCCCAAGCCGTAGCTGATCCAGGAGCCGATGGAGGGCCGACCGGCGATCTGAAAACCGGTCTGAAAGAACGTCACCGCGGGATCGTGGTTGATCTGCTCGGTGTGCATCGACTTGATGAAGCACAGATCGTCAGCCACCTTGGCGGTCTTTGGCAGCAGTTCGCTCACCCAAGCCCCCGACTCACCGTGTTGCTTGAACTTGTACCGCGACGGCACCATCGGAAAGCTGGATTGGGATGCTGACATGGAAGTCAGCCGTTGTCCACGCCGGATGGAATCCGGCAAATCCTGTTTGTAGAGTTTCTCCAGTTCCGGTTTGTAGTCGAACAATTCAAGCTGGCTTGGACCGCCGGACTGAAACAGGTAAATAACACGCTTTGCCTTCGGAGCGAAGTGCGGAAGCCCTTCGAGCGAAGCAAAAGCGGCCCGGCCCAACAGCCCCGTCGCCCCAGCCAGAAATGCGCGTCTTGATGTCATTGCCGTGTCACCGTCTCATCCAAATTCAAGAGAATACTGGCCACTGGGTTCCAACTCCCGAACCGGTCGTGAGCCTTTTGCACCAATTCCCGCTCCGTTCCGCTTGGCTTTCGCCCCAGCACCAGCCGGTAGCCTTCCTCTATGGGATCGGAAGCCTGCTGCATCCGCACCGATAGCTTGTCGGCCGCTTCGAGGTACGTCTCGTCATTCATCAGATTCAGTGCCTGCAAGGGAGTATTCGTGCGTGTTTCCCTCACACTGCACGTTTCACGCGTCGGCGAATCAAAGGTAATCATGGCTGGAGGCTGTATGGTTCGCCGCCAGTATGTATACACGCTGCGCCGGTAACGCCCTTCCCCATCGTCGGCCTGATACTCTTTTCCGCCCGCCAACTCGTTCCATAGGCCGGGTGGTTGCGGCGGGCGAACACTCGGTCCACCGAACTTTTCCACCAACCGCCCACTGACGAAAAGAGCTTGATCGCGCACCTCTTCCGGACCCAGGCGCAATCTTGGCGCTCGCGCGTATAAGCGATTCTCCGGGTCGCGGCTGAGAAGCTCTGGCGTGATGCGCGACGATTGCCGGTATGTATCGCTAGTGACGATTAGCTTCAGAAGCCTCTTCAGGTCCCATCCGTTGTCCATGAAATCCGCGGCCAGCCAGTCGAGAAGATCTTCGTATACCGGCCAGTCTCCCTGGCTCCCGAAATCTTCCACCGTCTTCACAATGCCTGCGCCAAACAAATGCTGCCAGAAACGATTTACGGTAACCCGAGCGGTTAACGGATTCTCTTTAGACACCAGCCAGCGAGCCAGCGCCAAACGGTCCGCGGGCTTTCCGGCGGGCAGCGGAGGCAGTGCCTCGGGAACTCCGGGTTGAACTTCTTCGCCATGCTGATCGTAGACACCGCGCTTCAACAGGTACGATTTGCGGACTCCCGGATCGTCACGCATCACCATTACAGTCGGTACCGAAGCGTCGAACTTCTTCTTCTCGCTCCGCAGCGTTCGGCCTTCTTCGCGAAGCTGTTTCAACTCCTCGGGCGCTTCATTCTCCAACCAGGCTAATTGCTTGTCGGTCAGTTCGGCGAGTGACACGACACGCTTCCAGACGGCAACATCTCGAATCTGGCCCTTGAACCGCTTGCCGCCACCCGCTCCGATCCGAAATGGTTCCTTCGATGCGATTGGCCAGCTCAACTCGTTGAACAGAACCTTTAGCGGCTGCTCAACTCCATCGACATAGATATGAAAGCCGGACGGCTTGCGTTTGCCGTCATAAGTAACGTGAAGGCGATGCTCGCCGGGAGGAATCGGATTCTCTGTCTCCAGACGCATTCCGAGATCGGTCCACCGGAAGACGACATGCAGGCGAAGCCGGCCGTCTACCAGATACAGCCCGTGGCCCGTTCCTTCCCAGTAGTCCTCCGACTTGGATAGGATCGCGCCGTTCGGCTCATCGGCCCGCACCGTTGCCGCGAAAGTGAAGGGATCGAGGTAATCCAGCTTCACGGTCTCGAATCCGGCATCGATACCATCGGAACCAGTAAAGTTGCCGCCGGCATGGCGGAAAATCAGATCCTCGCCGGGAAGCCAGTGCTGCGGCACCTCGTACCGCGCGATCTCTTTCGATTTTTTCCGCAATGCGGAATGCCATTTGCGGTCCCATTTGTCCACACGCTGCTCGATCTCGTGCTGGCGCGCGGCCATCTCCGGCGTGGGCGCAGCGACATACGGTTCTTCATTCCCGAAGTTGTAAACAAAACCCTTCTCGCGCATCTGATTGAAGAAGGCAAATAACTGGAAAAATTCTTTCTGCGTGATCGGATCGTACTTGTGATCGTGGCAGCGCGCGCAACCCACGGTCAGCCCCATCCAGACTGTGGCTGTCGTCTCCGTCCGATCGGCAACGTACTCTACGCGAAACTCCTCGTCGATGATGCCGCCTTCGGCCGACGTGCGGTGATTGCGATTGAAGCCCGTAGCAATCAATTGATCGCGCGTCGCGTTCGGCAAGAGATCGCCCGCCAGTTGCTCAATCGTGAATTGATCGAACGGCATATTGCGATCGAAAGCATTCAGAACCCAGTCGCGCCAGCGCCACATCGAACGCTCGCCGTCCGTTTGATAACCATTGGTGTCGGCGTACCGCGCCGCTTCGAGCCAACGGATGGTCATTCTTTCCGCGTACCGCTTGGAATCCAACAGCCGGTCCACCACTTTCTCGAATGCATCCGAGGACTTGTCGGCCACAAACGCATCCACTTCCTGCGGTGTCGGAGGAAGCCCGGTAAGGTCAAGAGACACTCGCCGGATCAATGTTTCCCGTGATGCGGGAGGAGACATAGACAATCCTTCGCGCGCCAGCCGTTCCTTCACGAAGAAATCGATCGGATGCGTCTTTCGCGGGACCGGCCGTTTCCGCGGTGGAATGAGGCTCCAATGGGATTGATACGTTCCGCCTTCATCGATCCACGTTTTCAAAGCTTCCACTTCGGCCGGCTTCAGCGGATCCTGTCCCATGTAAGCGGGCGGCATCCGAAGCGCCTTATTGGTGGTTGTGACACGGGCCAGCACCTTCTTCAGGGCTTCCGGGCCGGGGTTGTGGTCCAGGCGAAGGTTCGCCTTGCGGCCATTGCTATCAGGGCCGTGGCAAGAATAGCATCGATCTGAAAGTATGGGCCGGATGTCGCGATTGAATTCTGCCGCCCATACGGAGGACACAATCGCCAGCCCGATCACGAAGCGCATTTCCTATGACCATTCTATGACCTCCTGAGTATCAACACCCAGAGGTGCGGTATAGTGCGGGCAAATGAAACCAGCCAGGATAGCCGTAATTAGTCTGCTGGCGATTCTCGCGATTTTGGTGGGCGTCGGCATCTATCTTGCGAACTCAATCGTCTCGGGAGCCCAGAAGGAGAGGATTACTGCCTTGGCCAGCCAGAAGTTGGGTGTCCCCGTCACGCTTGACTCCTACGGCATGGATTGGGGCTCGTTGCTCAGGCTTCAGCCCGCGATCATCCTCAACGGCTTGAAGGTGCAGAATCCGGCCGGCTTTCCCCAGCGCACGATGTTGGACGCGCCGAGCGTTTCACTGAGAGTGAACCTTACTTCGGCACTAAGCCATAGCATTCAGATCGAATCGCTTACCTTGCAAAAAACACGTGTCCTGATAGAAGCACTGGAGAAAGGTCCCACCAACCTCGAAACGCTGATCAATAATCTCAAGCGGGAAAATGCGGTTCTGCGCGCACCGGCAGTTCAGACCGCAGGTTTTGCCGCGTCCGGAGACGACATGCAGATAAGCCTGTCGGAAATTGATATTGACGATGGCATTGTCGCCTTCGCCAGCGCGGCAGCACCGGAGCCACGCGACACACTGACCAATCTCGATCTTGCGATATCCGAGATCCGTGCGGGAGCGCCCTCGAAACTCGACTTTTCAACGAACCTCTATAACGGCCAAAATTCGAACCTGAAGTTTCATGGTGTGATTGGACCACTGGAAGGTGCCGGACTTCCCATCGACGGAACGATCAGCTCCGATCTGATCATCACCGAGTTGCCGGCAGAGGTTCGACGCCGTTTCCTGGGAACCCTTATTGGAGCCCCCAGCCCTGAGTCCAAGGCTGGACTAGAGCTCACGTTGAAGGGCGATCTCTATAAAACCTCCTCGGGAAACGGCAAGGTGTCATTCTCAAGCCTGGCCATCGGTGAGGATCCGAAGAACCGGCTGAGTCTTGCCGGTTCAGCGCCGCTAACCGTCCGCGCGGAGAATCTTCTCTCGGCCGGAGAGGTCGCAATCCAGTCGAATAATGCCAAGTTGAATCTGGGGGCCGGCACCTGGAATGGAAACGTAAATGTACTGCAGAGCGAGCGTAGCCTGTCCGGAGACATTAGCGGCGCTATCCGCGGAGTGGACGTGAATCAGATGCTGTCGAGCTTCGCCGGTTCCCCCGATGTTGTCTATGGAACGCTTAGCGTGCCGCAGTTCAAGATCGCGTTCCGGGGCGATGAGCCGGCAGCAATCCAACGTTCCTTGAACGGGTCCGGAAACATGCAAATCGACAAGGGACGGTTTAAGGGGCTCAGCGTGTTGGCCTCAATTGAACGCGCGTTGGGCGGTTCGCCAAGCGGATCGGGGGAGTTCACAACGTTTCAGACAGCCTTCGCTATCCAGCAGCAGACCATCCGGCTGAGTGGAATCGATGTGGCAGGGCCTGGAATCAACGTCGCAGGCAATGGGACCATTGCGTTCAACGAAGCGTTAAACTTCCGCCTCCAGTCGAAGCTTGTGGGAAACGCCGCAAACTTGCTGAAAGCGCGCACTGGGGGATATGTCGACAACGTCGTGATTCCTGTCACTATCGCCGGAACTGTCTCGAATCCCCAAGTTCGGCCTGATATCAGCGGCCTGGCAAAAAGTGCGACACAAGACGCGATCAAGAACGTGTTCGATCGCTTTCTAAAACCGAAGAAGTGAGCACCCGTCCGAATTCGCCCGCCACCCACAATTCGTGTACCGTGAGAGCATGAGGACTATTATTTGCGGGTTAGCCGCTGCAATGCTGTTTACCGGCAGTCTTGCGGCCGCTGATAAGGAAAAAGACAAAGGCCCGCTTGTAAAGGCGGCCGAAGCTACAGAAGGTGCAACAAAGGAAACTGGAAAGGCCATTAAAAAGGGCGCGAAGGCCACCGCTGCGGGCACCGAGAAAGCTGCCAAAGCAACCGCTGCGGGCACCGAGAAAGCTGCCAAAGCAACCGCTGCGGGCACCGAGAAGGCTGTAAAAGCAACTGCTGAGGGCACTGAGAAGGCTGCCAAAGCAACTGGCAAAGGCGTGAAAAAGGGCGCTGAAGCAACCAAAGAAGGCACCGTAAAAGTGGTAGAAAAGACTGGTTCCGGCGTAGAGAAAACCGGCGAAAGCCTGGAGAAGGCTGGAAAGAAAGTCACCGGCAAGAACTAGCAACTTACTGGTGGTTCTCCGGCTTCCAGGCGAGAGCGACCAGTTTGACTCGAATATTTGCCTTTTTGGGACGCACGAGTACAGTTTCGACCGTGTCGTTACCTGCCGCGTCCCCGATTTTGGAGAGGTCTTCCTGGAACCGTGCATTCAGTTCCTCCAACTGCCGGTCGACCGCATCGGCAGTTTCCTGGGCGCGTTTCACATCCTCGGCCTCCCGGCTTACCCTTCCTACCGATCGCGCGGCCCCTGATACCTTTCCTGCTACCGATCCTCTCCGGCCTAGGAACGCCCCGAGTATGCTGGTTCCCACGTCGATGACACTTTGAAATTTTTGGGTGGACGCCTGCTGCTGTTGTTGCGCCACTGTCTGCAATGCCCGTCGTTTTCTCTCCTCAAGGGTTGCGATCTTCGGCGCATACTTTGCTCGTAGCTTTTCAACCGCGGCATCGCGCTGTTCCCGGTGGAGTTGGTTCAAGCGAATCGTAAAATCCCGCTCGCTTTCTCCCGGCTTGGACAACTGTTTGTAGGCCGGCGACCGGAACAAGGTCATCGATTGCGATCGGAAAAGCCAGGCGGAAAATTCCTTCTGCCATCTGGCAAAGTTTTTCGCGTTGGCGGCGGCGGATGGAAGCGCGGCGAAGATGGCCGGCGTGTCGGGTTCCTTTTCGAGATCCTCCAAATCCTCCTCACAGGAAACGCTCGCGTCCCAGTCAACACCGGCGGCGCCGTCTGCAATCGGCGTCATTACAGTCAGTTTGCGAAGCTCGTCCACGCCGCTCTTCGAATCGACAAAATGGATCTCAGCCGCGCCGAGCAGCACAGGGCGGTAGGTAGCGGGTCCCGCGGTTCGCAGCGGCAGAAAGTACTGCGGTATATCTGGCGGAAGAACAGGACGGCTTCCACCGTCATTTACTTTCGGGACTTCCGGTTGGACACTGGTTTCGGCAGTGGCCGGCGATACCGGAACGCGGCCTTCCATTAATTGGCGGATCTGGGGTCTCGACAATGGTCCGCGAAGATACGAAAGGCACCATCGGGTTTCGAACAACACTGGCTTGTCTTCGTGAACGTTGTTCATGAGGAACACTCGATTTCCGAGACCGGCCAGTGTCTGCTCCATCTGCTGTTTATCGAACTTCACCCCGGATGAAGCGGACGCACCCTCCAGCCCTTCTAGAACGCGTGCCTTATCGCGCTCGGTTTGCAGTCTGCCGATAAACCACGTGCCGGTGTTTGCAAGACCCTTATAGTCGAGATCCACAGGGTTTTGCGTGGCCAGAATGCATCCGAGCCCGAATGCCCGAGATTGCTTCAGCAACGTCAGCAATGGCTTCTTCGATGGCGGATTCGCTACCGGAGGAAAATAGCCGAAGATCTCATCCATATAGAGAACGGCGCGCAGGCTGGTTGTGCCGGATTGCTTTCGCATCCACGCGACGATTTGATTGAGCAGAAGTGACACGAAGAACATACGCTCCGCATCGGGCAGGTGGGCGATCGAGAATATTGAGACCCGCGGCTTGCCGGCGGAAGTAAACAGCATTCTGTCGATATCGAGAGGCTCGCCGTGCATCCAGGCTGCGAAGGCCGGAGACGCTAAAAGGTTATTCAAAGACATCGCCAGTTGGAAACGTTCTTTGGCCGGATAGAATGTTTCGAGATCCATCACGCCAACCTTGTCGATCGGCGGCGTCTGAATCTCCGCAATAAGCGCCGGAAGGTCGAAGTCCGCGCCTTCCTTCCACCTCCGGTCGAAGAGGGCGGAGAGCAGCACATGCTCCCGCGATTGGATGGGATCGGCGTTCACACCCGCCAAGCCGAGCAGGCTGGTCACGGTAGCGGAAACCTGGTCGCGGGCAGCCTCTCGATCGTCCATTGTCACCTCGCCGGGCGCTTGGAAGGAACTGGTGACAGCAACCGGTACGCCCGCTTCGCTTCCCGGTGTGTAGACCGTAAACTCGGCGGAATCCTGAAATCGCGCGATGCGGCTGCCGTCCTGATCCCAGGATGCCAGCCCGTCTTTCCAAAGCTTCGCCTGCTGCGCGGCAAACTCAGCGGCGCTCAGTCCCTTATTTCGTGCTTCGTCCGGATTGACCCAGGGTTCAAAATCGGAAGGCCGAAGCTGCGGAAACGTCAGAAGCAGGTTAGATAGGTCGCCCTTGGGATCGATCACAATCGCCGGAATCCCATCGATTGCCGCTTCCTCGAGCAGCGCAATGCAAAGGCCGGATTTGCCGCTTCCCGTCATTCCCACGCAGACAGCGTGCGTGACCAAATCCTTCGAGTCATACAACAGAATCTGTTGACTCTGCTTCTCGCGTCCCAGATAGAAGGCGCCCAGTTTTTCGTAATCCGGCATCATCGAATTATTCTACGGACATGCGTCTCTACGAATTCAATGCGTTCGGAATTGAGAATCTAAAGATTGTCGATCGGCCCGATCCGCAGCCGGGGCCCGGTCAGATTTCCATACGAATGAAAGCCTGGTCGCTGAATTATCGCGATTTGCTGCTGGTAACCGGCAAGTACAATCCGAAGCTGCGACTTCCTTTTACGCCCTTTTCGGATGGCACCGGCGAAGTGCTGGCTGTCGGACCGGGAGTTGAGGAATTCTCCGCCGGCGACCGTGTGGCCGGTATCTTTATGCAGAGCTGGCTTGCCGGCGACTATCAGGACGCCTACGCGCGTAGTGCGTTGGGTGGAACTTTGCCGGGCATACTTGCCGAAGTCGTCGTCGTCGACGCGGCCGGGGCTGTGCGGATCCCGGATCATCTCAGCTTCGAAGAGGGCGCCACCCTGCCCTGCGCCGGGGTAACGGCTTGGAATGCATTGGTGACACATGGACGACTAAAAGCGGGAGATACCGTCCTCATTCTCGGAAGCGGAGGTGTATCGCTTTTTTCCTTGCAGTTTGCCCGGTTGATGGGAGCGAGGATCATCGCCACAACCGGCTCGGATGATAAGATGCAGCGGCTTCACGATCTTGGAGCAGCGGAGGTTCTGAACTACAAGACGACGCCGGAGTGGGAGAAAAAGGCGCGTGAGGCCACCGGCGGCCGCGGCGTCGATCATGTGGTGGAAGTAGGGGGAGCTGACACGCTGCCAAAATCGCTGGCGGCTGTTCGCGGCGGCGGGCGAGTTTCGGTAATCGGAAACCTGAGCGGCCTCAAGAGCGAAATCAACGTCGCATCCATCTTGCACAAAGTTGTCACGGTGCAAGGAATCTACGTCGGTTCACGCGAGGTGTTTCAGGCTATGAATCGGGGTATCGAACTTGCCCGGCTGAAACCGGTGATCGACCGCGTCTTTCCTTTCGACGAAGTAAGGGCGGCGCTGGATCACATGCAGCGCGGTGCTCACTTCGGCAAAATTGCGGTCACGGCTGCCTAGCAAGGGCGGCCGCAATAACCGTTTCAGTGCCCTCCGGGGATTCGGGTATTGTAATCGAAACGCCGAAAGCGGCAATGCCGGAGGGAGACATTCCCGGATAGCACAGCGGGCAAGGTCCGGAGGAGTGGCTGTTGATTTCGATCAATGGCCCATAGAGGCGGCAACAAACTGGCCGATACGCGTATAGCTGGCATTGACCGCTTTGAGGATCGAGAACAGGGCAAGCCACACCTCGGTAACGCCTGAAAAACCAGGCCCGCCATTCGGAGTTGGCCCGCAGCTCGCCAGTCTCTGAGTCGCCGGGAAAATCCGCTTGCATTCGCCGCCAGGTGTCTGCAGCTCTCGTGCGAATTTCCTCCGCTTGCCTTAAAGGAAGCGTCTCAACTCCCTTGCGCAATCGCTCAGCGTCGCACTGTGTAATGGCGAACGGAGTGCGGCAACATTCGCTGCATCCCTTACGGCAGGCGATGGCGGAACCTCCGCGCTGCGCTGCAATGCGGAAGGCTTCATCGGCGGTATGTTCCGGGTTGAACATCTCTTGACCAAACATTGTACGGCGCAAATCTGGCAGCCCGTTGACAACGCCGGGATTGGCAGCAATGGCGCATAAAATAGAAGCCGGATGAAAGATCTGAAGAATTCGCTGGTTGAGTTGATCACACAAACGGCAACTAATCTCCCCCCCGACGTCCGCCAGGCGATGAGCCTGGCAATGGATCAGGAAGCGCCAAACACGCAATCCTTCCAGGCATTTTCGATCATCGCCACCAATATCGACATGGCGGCCGAGGATAGCGGACCAATTTGCCAGGACACGGGGATGCCGACATTCGATGTGCACACGCCCGTCGGAGTGAACCAGCTTGTCATCAAACAGGCCATCCGCGAGGCGATCGCCGAAGCGACAAAGCTGGGAAAGCTTCGGCCTAATTCGGTGGACTCGATTACGGGAAAAAATTCCGGCAATAATCTTGGCGCGGAAACGCCGGTGATCCACTGGGAGCAGTGGGAACAGGACGATATTCAGATTCGTCTCCTCTTGAAAGGCGGCGGGTGTGAGAATCAAAACATCCAGTATTCGCTGCCGATGGAAATCGAACACGTCGGATTTGTGGGCCGCAATCTGGCGGGTGTCAAGAAATGCATTCTGCATGCGGTGTGGCAGGCACAAGGGCAGGGTTGCGCTCCCGGCGCGATCGGTGTCTGTATCGGCAGCGACCGCGCGCACGGGTACGTTTTAGCCAAAAACCAGCTGTTTCGAACGCTTGATGATCGCAATTCCGACCCGGTCCTGGCGAAGCTGGAAGACGAGATCATGGACGAAGCAAACCGGATCGGTGTCGGAGTGATGGGATTCGGCGGCAAGTCATCACTAATCGGTTGCAAAGTCACGGCTGCGAATCGGCTACCCGCCAGTTTCTTTGTATCCGTGGCATACGATTGCTGGGCGTTCCGGCGGCTTGGCGTCAGGCTGGATCCCGAAACCGGCGCGATCCGGCAGTGGCTCTATCGAGATCCGGAGCTTCCGGTTCAGAAAATGGCGCAGGGCGAAGGATTCACTCTCAGCGGGCGGGAAGTAATACTAACTCCCCCGATCAGCGAAGAGCAGATCCGGTCGCTCAGAGTCGGCGATCTGGTCCTGATTCGCGGCAAACTGTATACCGGCCGTGACGCTGTTCACGCGCACCTGATGAAAAATCCGCCCCCGGTGGACTTAAACGGGCAGATTCTGTATCACTGTGGTCCCGTGATGATGAAGGAGGGCAACGAATGGGTGGTAAAAGCCGCCGGCCCGACGACGTCGGCACGCGAGGAACCGTATCAGGCTCATGTGATCAAAACTTACGGGTTGCGTGGCGTTATCGGTAAGGGAGGCATGGGCAGCAAGACGCTGGGAGCCTTACAGGAGGCCGGCGCAGTGTATCTTCATGGCATCGGCGGAGCGGCACAGTTCTACGCTCGGACCATGAAGAAAGTGACGGGCGTTCATTGGCTGGAGTTCGGGCTGCCGGAAGCGATGTGGGAGATCGATGTCGAAGATTTCGCGGCAATTGTCACAATGGACTCTCATGGAAACTCACTCCATGCCGAAGTAGCTTCAGAAACGGGCAATCAATTGGAGACGGTCGCTGCCGGCTAAGGCTTTTTCTCTTTAGGCGGCGGCTTTTCGCCGTCGAACGTGACATTCGACTCTGTTGTCGAGATGCTCGATTCAGCCGAAAACTTGCGATACTTCTGAAACTCGAGATGATTCCTGCTGCAGTTATGCGTGCCTCGCAGACAGACGAGGTTCTCCGATTCGAGCGGCAGTAAGTAAGATTGTCCGGTAATCTCGACCCAGCCGTACTCTACGGTCATTTCCACTGTGTCCAGGTCATAGCTACTGGGGAGTTCGCGCGCCTGCATCTCCATGCGAATGACGCGCGCCGACTCCTGATCGATCCAGATTGTTCCCCGATAGGCGGGCCGGATGGTGCTGCCGTAGCGGATCTCCCAGTGAGAGTTCGGCTGCTTAACGGTGAAGTCGTATACGGCTGTCTGAAAACCGCCCAGCCTTTCGTCACCGGCGCGTCGTTGAAAGTTCGCATTGGTGGAATGGGAAAGGACGTCGACCAGCGCGGTTCCGAAGTCGCCACGCGACCAGGATCCGCTTTCTTCCGGCGTGCCTTTCTTTAGCGCCTTTCCGTTCACACGGAAGCTACGGTACTCTTCGCGTCCGTCGAAATATACGAGTTCATTCTCGACAATGTCCTTGAGATTCCAATCCGGACGGGCCGTTTTGGACGTGTAGCGGAGTGTCTTCTGATTGCAGATGAAATTTGGCAAACTGGCGTCGAAATCAGCGGTGACAACGCGAGCTCGATCGATCAAGGACGGGCGAGCGGCGGGAGTTTGCGGAACGTCGGCGTTAGCCTGTGCTTCAGCCGGG
>CAYTVP010000102.1:0-12730 GCA_964441675.1 uncultured Solibacteraceae bacterium
CATCCCCTCACGGGTACGCAGATCGAGCTTGGACATCTGGAGCGCCGCGCCATGGCAAGTCAGGCAGTTCTTCTTGAGTACGGCCTGGGCACGCTCCGCCGAATCGGTGGCAAAAGCAGCCGCACACAACAAAATCGGGGCAAAGCGAATCACGCTATGGGCATGATATCAAGGCGCTACCGGCGCACCGTGAGGCGAGCGGCTCGGCGCCCACGCGCGAACGACGACGACTTCGGCTTTGCGGATCAGCCGCCTCCAGACAGATTCGGGCTCCTGGTCGAATACCATACGGTGGTCGCCGGCCACCAGATGCCACCCGCCAAGCTGGATCTCACGTTCCAGTTGTCCGGGACCCCATCCGGAATATCCGGCAAAGATCCTCATATGCTGCCGTGAACTGCCGGCTGCTTTCTCGACGGCGTCGGAGCCCACGAGGAGGTACACCCCAGGAAGAATTTTTTGCGCCTCGCCCGATTGACCAGGTTGAAGGGCCATAACGCCGTTGAGCTGCACCGGACCGCCAAAGTAAACGTGGTTATCGCCCTTGAAAGCCGGAAGCAGACGCGTCACGGTAATCGTCGTGGGCCGGTTGATAATGAGGCCGAGCGCCCCCTTTTCTCCATAGTGCGTCAGCAACACGACGGATTCCTGAAAATTGGGATCACCGAGGTTTCGCGCAGCGATCAGAAATTTCCCCGGCGCAAGGTCGGCGGCGCGACAGGGAGCCGAGGGAAAAACGACGATCGAAAAAAGCACGCACGCTGCCAGGTGGTGGGCTAATCTGGGGCTGTAGATGCCGAATCGGTTGCGATCCATTCTCGCCCTTGCCTCCTATGACAAAGGCTACGACTTTCTTGACCTCCCTGGAGCGGCCAGGTGACAGCATGAAACCGAATCTCGAAGCGCTGCGGGCAGAAATCCCGGCCTATCTGGAGTCGCGCGGGATTACGACGTTTCGCGGTTATAGCCGCTCTCATAACGACATGCCGATTGTGACATGGGACTGCGATCGGTTCCCCGACTATCGCGATTACGTCAACGTTGCAGAGAAGCTGGGTGTCAAGATCATGGTCTTTCGCGATCAGGAGTTTCACGAAGCACTGGCGGAAACCGCTCTCGAAGATGTCGAAGAATCCGAGTTGCCATTCGACGAGCGGCGGGATTATGAGCGTCGGCTGCGCGAATTCCGTAACTACGCGGGCTTCACCTGTGCAATTGAAATGACGTTCGAATACGAAGGCACGCTCTACTGTTTTGAGTTGCGGACGGATTGGTTTCAGGAATTCCGCCGGATTGCCGAGGATCTGGATTCGTTGATCGAAGAAGGCGGGGAGGAAGAGCCTCCGCTAGGCGGCTATTTTTCTCGAAACTAATGGCACGGTGGGTAGTCCCGCTGCTCGACACGGGAGCGGCAAAACGCCTTGCCGCGGAAGCCGGAGTGACAGAGGCGATGTCCCGGATTCTGTTGCGGCGCGGATACACGGATCGAGATATGGCGGAGGCGTACTTGCGCCCGCACATCGGTCAACTGCTGGCGCCAGCCGGACTGGCGGATCTCGAAAGAGCCGCCGGACGGCTCCACCAGGCGGTGCGCGCCGGCGAGAAGATTCTGCTGTACGGCGATTACGATGTAGACGGTACGACTGCCATCGTCATCCTGAGCGCTGCAATCTCAGTTACAGGAGGAACCAGCGAGTTCTACGTGCCGCACCGGCTGAAAGAAGGTTACGGCATGCGGTCCGAGGTGGTGGAACGGGCGGCGGCCGATGGCGTGCGGTTGATTGTCAGCGTCGACACGGGAATTCGCGCCGGCGAAGTGGTCCGACACGCCACCGCCCTGGGGATCGATGTAATTGTCACCGATCATCACTTGCCTGAACAGGAGTTACCTCCGGCCGTGGCGGTGGTGAATCCGAATCGGCCGGATTGCACCTACGCGAACAAGAGCCTCTGCGGAGCGGGCGTCGCGTTCAAGGTGGCTCAGGCATTGATGGAACTTCAGGGATGGCCGGATGCGAAGTTGCGGCGAATGCGCGAAAGCTTTTTGAAACTCGCCGCCATCGCGACGGTAGCGGACGTTGTTCCCTTGGCGGGTGAAAATCGCGCCATCGTCAAGCTGGGGCTTCATGGATTTTCAGAGGTCCGGAATTTAGGGCTGCGTGAATTGCTGCGCGTTGCGGGTATTGAAGAGGGACGGCCACTTACCGCGCGCGAGGTGGGCTTTCAGATTGGACCACGGATTAATGCCGCCGGACGTATGGAAAGCGCCCGGATGGTGGTGGAGCTGTTCCAGACGAACGATCCCGCGCGCGCTGCCGAGATCGCCGGGGAACTCGACGCGTTAAACCGGGACCGCCGCGAGACAGAGAAGCGAATCCTGAATGAGATTCTGGAACAACTCGATCGCCCGGCCGAAGGACTGGTGCTTGCGGGAGAGGGCTGGCATCGGGGAGTGGTCGGCATCGTGGCCAGCCGGGTAGTGGAGCGCGTCTACCGCCCCACGTTCGTTCTGGAGATTGACCGCGCGAATGGAGTCGCCACCGGGTCCGGCCGTAGCATCCCAGCTTTTCACTTGCTCGATTCGCTGGACTCGATGAGCGAGCTGTTTGCGAAGTATGGCGGTCACAGCCACGCTGCCGGGGTCACTCTCCCGCTCGATCGCGTGGATGAGTTTCGAGAGCGGTTTTCCGCTTACGCGCGCACGCACCTGACGCCGGACGATTTGACGCCAGAGTGCAGGATCGATGCCGTGGTGGAGCCTTCGGAGGTGAAAGGCAGGTTCATCGATGAGTACCTGGACCTTGCGCCATTCGGGTATGGCAATCCGCTCCCGGTGCTGATGATGAGGGGTGTGACGGTGGTTTCGTCAGATCCGATCGGCTCGTCCGGTAAGCATCGAAAAGCGTGCCTGGAGTTCGACGGAGCGCGCCAGTACGTCAAGGCCTGGAATTTCGAAGCCCGCGCCGAAGAGCTGGCTCCCGGCCGCCGAATCGACGCCGCTGTAACGATCCGGCCGGACGACTATTGGGGTTGGACGCTACAGCTCGAGGACGTTAGAGCCGGGGAGTCAGTCACGAGCAGTTGAACGTATTTTTTATATCTTTTTCAATAAGTTAACTTTGTCCTTCCGGATTGAGCGTATTTCGCGCGCCTAGATTCAGCGCGGAGGAATTTTGATGCGCGCAATTCGATGGACCACCGTAGCCTTCTGTGCCCTGCTGGGCGGAGCAGCGCTCTCGGCGCAACCGTCGCTGACGACAATCCAGGATACGCTGTACAAGGCAGATGGAAGCCGGTTTGAAGGTTATGCCTTTGTGGAATGGAAATCCTTTTCCACCGATTCCGGACTGCGTATCGCCGAGCAGTCGATCGTGGTGCGGATCAGCGCCGGAAATCTTCGCGTCCAACTGACACCGACGACAACGGCGCCTGGGGGCGCTTTCTACCAGGTAAAGTTCAATAGCGACGGGCGTATCCAGTTTGTCGAGTATTGGGCGGTGCCGCCCAGCACGACTGAGCTGAAGCTGAGCAATGTTCGCCTGCCGGGTCCGCCTTCCGGGGCATCGAGCGAAAGTTCCAGCGCGTTGCAGATTTCCAGCATCGCCGGGCTGCAACTGGAACTGAATCAACGTCCGGTGAAAGGATCGCCTTACTCAACCGGCCGTGCAGCGGTGATCAGCTCCAGCGGCGCACTGAATTCTGTCGCGGGCAACCTGACGGATTGCGTGCGCGTTGACGGGTCGACCATCCCCTGCTCCACCGGTCCGCTCGGATTCATCGACTCGGAAGTGCCGGCGGGAGCGATCAACGGTTCGAACCGCGTGTTCACGCTGCTGAACGCCCCGAATCCCCAATCCAGCTTCGCCGTGTACCGGAATGGTGTGCGGCAGAAGGAAACGACAGATTACGTTCTTTCCGGAAACATGGTCACGTTTCATGAGCCGTCGGTACCCATGACGGGCGACTTACTGGTGGCGTCCTATCGTACCGGTCAAACCGATGCGACGCCGGTGGGCGCGGCGGGCGGCCATTTGACCGGCCACTATCCGAACCCGTTAATCGCCGGAGGAGTGATCAGTGATTTCAACATCTCGCCCAGCGCGCAGATCACGGAAGCCAAGCTGGCATTGAATTACCCGACGCACACGAACGCTAACGATCCGACAGCTGCCGAGAAGGCTGCGATGACCGGATCCGCGGGCGCGCCATCGGCTTCGAACCGGTTTGTGACGAACGAAGATCCACGGCTTTCCGACGCCAGGACGCCGATCACGCACGGCTTGCTGGACCCGGCTCACGGCGATACGGCTCCGGCCAGCCCGGCACGCGGCGATCTGATCGTGGCGCAGGGTGGAACCGCTACCTGGACACGGCTGCCACTCGGCAATGCGAATCGCTGTCTGACCTCAAACGGGCTCGACGCCGTATGGAACACGTGCTTATATACCGGATTTCTGCAAGGCGCCATCCCGATGGTGGACGCCAGCGGAAATCTTTCCCAAAGCAACGGCTTGCGATTCGATGCGCTCGGGCGACGGCTGAGTGTCGGCACCACCGATTCGCTGAGCACCGGTTACTTCTTCGATTCGACACCCCTGACCGGCGTTACGACGATCACGACGCGTGCCGGGGACGCACAAGCATCCACGCCGCTGGCGCGCTGGGTGGACCGGGCCGGCAATGACCTGGCGGGAATCGCATCGGATGGCCGGTTGAAGGCAATCGGAATCGAGACGCGCTCGACCGCTCAAGCGGCTGCAATCCGAGACACCGGTATTGCCACCGATCCCACAGTACGAACGAACGGCGACTCCTGGTTCAACAGCACCCAACAGGCACGGAAGACCGTTGAAGCCGGCCAAATTCACACAACCGGTCAAGTGATCTGCAGTTCGGTGGGAGGCAGCACGAACGAATCCGCCCAGCTAGGGGCTTGCCTGATTCCGGAAACACTGTTGGGCGCGGGCGACAGGTTGGCAATCCACTTGAACTATGAACACACGGGCTCGGATTCCGATTGGAGTTTTACGGTTTCGGCAGGCTCCGCGACGCTTCTGACACGCACCGTGAACCGTACCGAATCGTTAATTGGAGGACGCGCTGATGGCGGTGTGATGGCGGACGGTACTGTGTGGTCGGTTGAGAACCATGGCAATACGGCTGCGGCGCAAACGGCGGTTGTAAAATCTGCCGGAGTCCCGGGTGCGGCGGTTCTGGTGAAACTAGAGGGTGCGGTAGCGACACCGGGCACCGATTCGGTTAGGCTATTGAGCTTCATGGTAGTCCGGTACCCGGCTGTCTCGAACCAATAAGCGATTAGTCGAGGTACTTCTTCAGGTCCGGACTCAGAAGGGCCCGTACTTCCGGCTTGTCCAGATCCTCTTTGCGGACAAGCCGGGGGGCGAGATTGTTGATCTTCGCGACATCCTCCCCATTGATCGCCTTGACGGCGCTCATCACGCTCTCGTAGCCCATCTTGAATGGATTCTGAACAACCAGCGAATCGATCACACCGGATCGCAGATCTTCGAGCAGCGTCGGGCTGGAATCGAACCCCACCATCTTAACCTTCGAAGAGCGCGATTTCAGCGCTTGTACGGCTCCGACCGTACTCGATTCGTTCGAGGCAAACAAACCATCAAGGGCGGGGAATGCGGTCAGCACATTCTCCGTCACAGCCAGAGACTTGGCAAAGTCGGCCATTCCGTATCGCTTGTCGACGATAGAGATGCCCGGAAACTGTTTCCTGATCGCATCTTCGAAACCCTGCTCGCGGGCCATGGTGGACGCAGCGCCAGGCTGTACCGCGATCATGGCAACCTTCCCCTTTCCCTGGAGCAAGTCGTTCATTCGGGCCGCGGCAATCGTGCCGGCTTCGTAGTTATCGGTCGCCACCTGCGAGGTGAAGTTGTCGGTGTCGATACCGGAGTCAAAGATCACTACCGGAATCTTGCTCCGCACCGCGCGTTCGACGGCGCTGACCATCACCTTACGATCGATTGGCGCGAGACAGACGGCATCGACGCGACGGTTGATCATCGAGTCGATGATCTGGAGTTGACCATTGAAATCAGTCTCGGTAGCCGGTCCATTCCAGAGGATTTCGACGTCCGTCTCGCGGGAAGCGGCAACGGCGCCGGCATGAACAGATTGCCAAAACAGATGGGCGCGCCCTTTCGGAATCACTCCGACGACCTTCTTTTCGGAACGATTGCACGCCAGGGCGCCGCTCAGCGCAGCGAGGACCGACCGCCGGCTGAGGAAACTCACTCCGGGAAAACGGTTGGGGACTCGATATGTTGCCAACCTTCTCCACTAAGCGCTTTCATGAACGCGACAAGGTCCTTCTTTTCCTGATCCGTAAGATTCAAAGGCTTCATCGTTTCATCCAGGTTTTTGTTTTTGAGGCCGCCCTTGTTATAGAAATCGACGACTTCTTCGAGAGTCTTCAGTGAGCCGTCGTGCATGTAAGGGGCAGTATGTTCGATTTCGCGCAGAGTCGGAGTTTTGAATGTTCCCCAGTCCCGATCTCGACCGGTAACTTCAAAACGGCCTACGTCCGGATTCGGACGATCCATTCCGATGCCGAGATTATGATACGAGTTGCTCGTAAAATTGATGCCTTCGTGGCATTGATCGCACTTTGCTTTCTTGAAGTAAACATCCATCCCGCGAATCTGCTCAGGGCTCATCGCATCTTTCTGACCTGCTTTATACCGATCGTAGGGCGCGTTACCAGAGAGAACCGTGCGCTCGAAGGTAGCGATGGCCTTTGCAACCATATCGATGTCGCAATCTTCAGAATCGAAGACGGCCTTAAACAATTTCCGATATCCGGGTACTTTGTTTAAGTTTTGAACGACCGCGGCGTGGGTATTACCCATCTCGATCGCATTCGCCATGGGGCCGACCGCCTGGTCTTCCAGAGATTTTGCCCGTCCGTCCCAAAACTGCGCCAGAGAATACGCACGATTGATCACGGTAGGAGCGCTTCGACCGCCCTGTTGTCCTTTGATGCCAATGGACACCGCTCGCCCGTCGGTGAATGCGAATTTGGGCTCGTGGCAGGTGGCGCAGGAAATGGTGCCATCCGCCGACAACCGCTTGTCAAAATACAACAGCCGTCCTAACTCGGCCTTTTCTTTGCTATAGGGGTTGTCTTCCGGAAACTGCAGTGGACGCAAACCTAGAGGAACAGCTGGTCCTTTCGCGCTCGCAGCATCCGCTGCCCAAAAAACTAAGGGGGCCGATACGGTCAGCATCAGCCCCAAGGCCAACCTCGTCATCGAAAAATTCTACCTTTATCTTGTGTCGGAAAATCTATTTCTTCACGAACCCTTGCACGTAGAGCGCGGTCACACCCGCATGCGTTGACGTGGTTCCTGTTACTTCCATAATGTGCGCCATGTGATCGGACGCGGCCTTCCGGAAGTCGGTCATTGTTTCGCCATCGCGCCGCGGATCATGCTCCTCTTCCATCAGCATCACCACTGAACCGTCTTCGAGCAACAAGCCAACAGGCTGGCCGCTCTGTACGCATTTTTGTCCGCAGGTACGATGCTTTTCGCCGTGTTTACCAATTTGCAGATAACAGGAAAAATCAATGATCTCACCAACCAGCGTTGTTACCTTGCCGGGGTTTGTTTTTCCGTCCACCGCTGCTCCGACTGTTGTGGCCGTCCAGGGTTCAGCCGCTTTTCCCCCAAATTTGCCCATAGGTTTGCTATAACTCGAGCCCTCAACAGTCATCTCCGGCTGCAAGATGGGGTACTTTCGCTTGGCCTGGCCAAGCAAAGCGCCGGTCACAGCCACGCCCAGTATTGCTGCAAATACCACGATTTTTCTCATCTGCTCATCTCCTCTTTTCTGTTTATCAGCTGGTCCGATTTTATCCGCGCGTACTCGCGGCCGGGATCTTCCGCAAGAGGTCTTCCATTTCGGCGCGCGATTCGCTGCCTATCGTAAAGCAGTCGATTTCATTGTGGGCAAGGTGAAACTGCAGTGCCTCATCGGCCTTGTTCCGTAGCTTACCGGCGCCAAGCACCTTCATGCCGATCAACCCCTTGCCCTTGGACTTCATCTGACGCATGACACCGAGCACGGTCTGTGGATCTGAATCCATGGCAACGCCCACAGGATTAAAGCGCACTAAATCCACCTGTACCCAGTCGGTCGCGGCGGCAGTCTTCAATGCGTCCAGTGTGTGGCAGGATGTTCCGTGCGTTTTCACGATGCCCTTCTCGCGGGCTTCGGAAATCACAGCCATCGCACCCTTTTTGCGCTCCGGCCAGTCTTTATCCATCATGCAGTGCAGCAGAAGGATGTCGATATAGTCCGTGCCGAGCTCTTTGCGGAAGCGGTCGAGGTCGGCGCGCATCTCCTTCTCTGTGGAGGCGCGAGTCTTGCTTAGGATCTGGACTTTTTCGCGCGGGATGCCCTGGAGTCCGGCCTTCACGTGCGGATGCGTACCGTACTGGTCAGCGGAATCGAAGAACGTGACGCCGTTGTCGTAGGCAGCTTTAAAAAGGTCGGCACAGCCCTTCAGTCCGAGCTTACGAGTCTGGTTGGAACTCCCCCCTACGCCATTCGTCCCCGTGCCCATCGCCAACCGGCTAAGCTGCACCTTCATGGGGCCTAGTGTGACGCGATCAGTGGCTGTCTTTTTGGTACCCGCGTAAGCAGAATAGGGAAAATTGGTGAGTGCGGTTAAGGCGGCAACTCCGCCCTTCAAGAAAACCCGGCGCTGCACGTTGTGACAGGTGATGTCCATGGCGAATTCCTCCGTCACTAGGCACGGTATCACAAAGCATACAAAGCGACCCGCAGACTCCGGGACAAAATTGTGCTAAGTATGCGCGGGCTCGGCGGTGGCAGGACGCGGCTTCGGTACCGAAGAGCCGCCGTCGCGAGGTCCCGGTAAAGCAGCCGCTACGCTTAGTTCATCACCCTGGGGCGCAACAAGCGGCAGAGGCCGCTGGGAAATGGCTGCATATCCGGCCAGGCAGACGAGACATAGCGTTACGGCAATTAAAAGCGTACTCGCTCGCACCATGGCTATTATACGTCGCAGATTTCGTTTTGTTTCGATAAAATGCCTTCACCCTTGCCGCTAATGAAAGCTCTGATTGCCGCCACTGGTTTTGCTTTTGCGATGGTCCACGCCCAAGAGCGGCAGCAGGCGCGGTCCATGGTAGTGACCCGGCAGGGGATCGTTGCGACGTCCCAGACGTTGGCGTCTCAAGCAGGCGCTCAGATTCTGGCACGCGGGGGCAGCGCCGTCGATGCCGCAATCGCGGCCAATGCGGTCCTCGGAGTAGTGGAGCCGATGATGGACGGCATTGGCGGGGATGTCTTCGTTATCTACTACGAGGCGAAGACCGGCAAACTCTACGGGTACAACGGTTCCGGTGCCGCCGGGCGCGGAATGTCCATTGCCGCGCTGAAATCAAAGGGGTTTTCTCTCATGCCTTCGAAGGGCATCCACACCGTTACCGTTCCGGGTGCTGTGGAAGGTTGGGATCGCCTCCACAAACGTTTTGGAAAATTGCCCTGGCGAGATCTGTTCCAGCCAGGCATTTACTATGCCCGGGAAGGATTTCCACTTACAGAAATCATTCAGTGGGAATGGCAGAATTCGGAATCGATGCTTCGCGCGGATGATAACGCGCGCCGGGTATATCTGCCAAACGGGCGGGCTCCGAAGTTGGGCGAGATCTTTCGGAATCCGGAACTGGCGAAGGCATACGCAATCCTGGCCGACGGCGGCCGCCCCGCCTTTTACAAAGGGCCGATTTCGCAGGCCATCCTGGCTACGTCAAAGCGTCTAGGTGGTCTTTTGACCGCAGACGATCTGGCCGGCCATTCCGGCGAATGGGTAGACCCCATCTCAACCGACTACCGCGGCTGGAAAGTATCGGAACTACCGCCAAACGGACAGGGCATCGGTGCGTTGCAGATGTTGAATTTGTTCGAGCGGTTCAATCTACAGGGCATGGACCCCTTGTCGGCTGATGCTCTGCACATCAAGATCGAATCGCAGAAGCTGGCGTACCAGGATTTGCAGCGCTTTGTGGGGGACCCAAAATTCGTGAAAGTGCCGGTCAACGGAATGTTGAACAAGGACTATGCCGCGTCACGGGCCTCCAAAATCGACCTGCAAAAGGCCAATTGCGATGTAGTGCCCGGGGAGCCTCCCACTGCTTCCGGCAACACGATTTACCTTGCGGTTGTCGATCGCGAGGGAAACATTGCCAGTTGGATCCAGTCGATCTCCGATCTTTGGGGATCGGGCGTGGTTGTCGATGGCATGGGATTTCACTTGCACGATCGCGGGTCAGGGTTCCGCTTCGACGAAACACATGCGAATGCGCTGGCGCCGGGGAAGCGGCCATTTCATACGATCATTCCCGGGTTTTTACAAAAAGATTCCCGGCATATCGGCTTCGGGATCATGCGAGGGTTGAATCAAAGCCAGGCGCACGCCCAGTTTGTTTCCTGGATCGTGGATCACGATGCCAATATACAGATGGCGATCGAGGGCCCTCGGTTCACGCGGCGGGCGTTCTCAGGCTGCGATGTGATGATTGAAAGCCGCGTTCCGGCGTCAGAACTCGATAAGCTCCGGGACATGGGTCACTCAGTTGACCGAAGGGGACTCTATTCGGGCATGATGGGCGGCGGACAGGCGGTGATGTACGACTCTTCGACCGGGGTGAAGTATGGCGCGTCGAGTCCGCGAAAGGATGGAGCGGCGGTGCCCGAGCCCGACCTGTTTTTCAGAAAGGAAAAATGATGCGGTTGATTCTTGGCGTTCTGGTGATTGCGGCAGGTGTCCGCGCGGAGAAGGTGTCTCCGGAGAAGCTGATCGAGATGGCGCAGAAACGCGATGCCGCGCTGGAGCAGGCACTCCGGGATACGTTCTCTGCCGACGATCTCAAGAAAGGCACGGCCGTTACCGGGCGCGGAGTGGAATTTGTTTGGGCAATTGATTCCGCGAAGGAACCATGGCTCCAGATCAATAACACACCGCCGTTTCACGTCTATCGGGCCGGAAATCTATGGGTGTACCAGGGCCAGTTGAAGCCATACACCTCACACCGATTCCAATGGGTAGTCGATGGCGAAGTATTTGGAGGGAAGAACGACGTTCCCTCTTTCGGCCCTGAAAGTTATCCAATGCCGGGCGCGCGCCAAGGAAAAATGCACGGACCGATTGCCTGGGAAAGCAAACTCTATCCGGGGATGAAAACCAACTTCTGGTTTTACGTTCCCGCAGAATACAGCGGAGCCCCGCTACCGGTAATGATCTGGCAGGATGGCGAGAAATATGTAGACCACGAAAAGCCTGCCCGTTTGCTTCCTGTCTTGGACAATCTCACGCACCAGAAACGAATTCCAGCCATGGTTTCCGTGTTCATCGCCCCCGGAATGGTGGGTGATCGGCGGTTGCGATCCGTTCAATATGACACCGTGACAGATCTTTACGCGCGATACCTGCTCGAAGAGATACTTCCCGAGGTGGAGAAAGTTGCAAAGCTCCGGAAAGACGGCTATAGCCGCGCAATTGCGGGCGAGTCGTCGGGCGCGGTCTGTGCCTTCACCGCAGCATGGTTCAAGCCGGACCAATTCTCGCGTGTGCTTTCGAGGATTGGCACCTATACGAGCATTCAATGGAAACCCGGACCGGACGGCGGCGGCAGCCAGCTGGACGGCGGCAACATCTATCCGTTCGCGATTCGAAAGCAGCCCAAGCGGAACATCCGAGTCTGGTTGTCCGATGGCGCTGGAGATCTGGAGAATGCTCACGGCTCCTGGCCGCTGCAGAATCTACAGATGGCCAATTCGCTGAAGATGCGCGAGTATGATTTCGAGTTCCGATGGAGCTTGGGTACGCATAACACATCGCATGGGAATGCGGAATTGCCGGAGGCGCTCACCTGGCTGTGGAGGGATTACAACACGGCGAGCACATCGCAGGAGTTCGCGATGGACCCGTCTGAAAAGGGCAAGCCCTACTGGCGTGTCGTTGAACTGAATCGTTAATTATCCGGCGGAGGAGGCGGTGGGGGAGGCGTAGAGTCTTTTGAATCGCCGGGAAGCCCGCCTCCGGCGCCTGCCGTTCCGCCGCCTCCACCGATCCGTGGGCCTTTGAAGATCAGCAAATCGGAAGCAGCACGCAAGGCACGCTGGAAGGCAGCGCCGCGGTCGAAGCTTTTGCGTGCTAGCGGACTGTTCTTGTACACACGCAAGTATTCGCCGGCGTTCAGGATCTTGGCATCGGAAAAAGGCAGGATCGCATGCTGGACCGCAACACTACCCTCTTCCACCAAAACAAATGTCACTTCGTCGTCCGGATCGACGGTAATGTCGAAGATCGTGCCCCGGACGGAGATCACTGCCGTAGGCGTACGAATTCGATTGTGATTCGGCTGGCCATTTAAGCGGTGGATGTGAACTTTGACACGCCCGATCCAGACGTCCAGCAACTCCCGTAAGTTGCCCGCATTCTGCCGAAAAACGACCCGTGAATTCGGAAAAATTTCAAAGTGGCTGCCATCGGACACTTCGAGCACAGCATATCCATCGTCGCCACTGATAATTTCCTGTTGCGGATGGACCCAGGCGCCTTCCTGAATCGCCCACGCTTGAGAATCGCGGCTAACCGACACATTTCCCTGGATCGTGATCACTTTTGCCGGTTTCGGAACATCGGGAAGCTTATTCTGATTGA
>CAYTVP010000103.1:0-12730 GCA_964441675.1 uncultured Solibacteraceae bacterium
CCTTCGATGACCACTGTTACCTTCCGCACGCCGTTGAAGGCTTCTTCACCAATGGCGGCAAGAGGCTGTACCTAACACGAATTCTGGATACTGCAGGTGCTACTAAGGCTGCCGGCAATCTATTCGACCGTGGCGCCTTGGGGTCGGCGGACACCACGATTCTGCGAGTAGCGGGCGAGTTGACTGGAACGCTGGCAAACCGTCCTCTGATCTACGTCCTGGACGTATCTGCACTGAGCCTAAACGACTGGATTCGAATCGGCGATGGCAGCCGGTCCGAGTATCGTCAGGTGGCAGCGATCGGAACACCCGCAACCAATACTCACGTTCCTCTTGCCTTTCCGCTCGCGCTGCCTCACGCTGCAGGTGCTCCGAACAACGTGCAGGAGTTCGCGGTAGCGCCGGACGCTGCTTACACCGCACCCTTCACGCTGACAAATCCAACGGAAATCGGTGACCCATCCGTCGAAGTAACGGCCGCCGCGGCTGCGGACATCGTTCTTCTTGCTGCATCACCCAATGTGTTGCTCGAAATCGACGGAGTTTCAGGAGAGCACCGGTTGGCTGGCACCGTAACCGTGCTCAGTCCGACAACTGCTCGTATTGACCTTCTCGGCGGTGGCTTGATGATCGCACACGGCGCCGGTGCCAGCGTCCGCGTTCTTACCATCGGAGCATTCATTCAACAGTCCAGCCTGACACCGGCCGCAAACCCGGGTGATCGCCTGATTTTTGTCGACAATCGCGGCGGAAATCTCGATACGGCAGGTAACCTCATCATCATTGATGGTTCTGATCCCGATCCCGCACGGCGCGAAATCCGGAGGATCGGATCGCTCGGCACATTATCCCTGAGCAGCGGAACTTATGAAGAGTATGCCGCCGGTTCCATCGTACAAGGTGTCACTCTCGGCGACGATGACCGGTTTCTTCAGGCCGCGGCAAGCGCCACCGATACCTCGATTACCTTGCAAAACAATGCGATTGAACTATTGTCAGCTGGGGTTCAGTTACAGGTGGGTACCGGTGCGACGCAGGAACAAGTCACGGTTCAATCCACAACAGCGCCGAATACCGTTACTATCACCGCGCTAGTCAACAACCACGCAATAGGCGCGCCGGTGGTGCCCGATTTCAGCTTGAAGTCGTTAAATGCAGCCGCGGCGACAAACGCGATTGTCATCAGCTTTGCGAACCGCGTCAGCTTGAACATTGGCGACACGCTGCGCATTGGCGATGCCCCGAACGACGAGTACGTAGTCATTGCCGGCATTCCGAATCGGGCGGCCGCCGGACCCGATCCCGGCAATGTGTTGCTTGCCAGTGGGCTGCGGCGCGCGCATCCGAACGGCGCATTCGTCCGGCGTCAGAACCCCGTCGCGTTGGCAGCTACGCAGGCCACTTCCCTGGTTTTGAATGCTGCTCAGAACAGTCTGCAGCTCCTGGTTACCGATGGAACCGGCTATACCGCTAACTCCCTGGTGCAAGTGGTGACAGCAACCGGCGAGGTATTCTTCCATCGCCTTTCCGCTAATTTCGCGGCCGGGGCTTCCATTGCTGAAGTAGAGCTCGATCGGCCGCTCGATCGCGCCCATCCGGAAGGCTCCGTACTCGTGGAGCGATCCCCGTTGCTCGAAGTTCAGGCGCTTGACGCAGGCTCCTGGGGCAATCGTCTTCGTATGTCAGTCGAGGATGAGCGGCCCGGCGTGGTTCCGCGCACGCGATTAGCCACCGTCATCGACGCGACCCATATTCGTCTGGATTCTGCGAGTGGTGTCGAAGCCGGAACGATACTTGAGCTTCTGAATCCTTTGGCGGATGACGCCGTGACGGGCGACCCTTTGAAGGTAGAGCTGGTCGATCGTCAGGCGAACTTCACCATTACTCTTCGTGCTCCCGGCCTCAGCGCGGCTCAGCAAGCGGCACAGGTTGCCGCTATCGCCGCAGGCACTCGCCTGGGCGCCCGCTCACGCGAGTTTCGCGTAACGGTTCATTTGCTGCACCAGCCGGACCCGGCGCGCCCATCGCGAAACGAACTCGTCATCGACAGCGAAATCTACCGGTATCTTTCTCTCGATCCGCGGCACAGCCGTTACGCGCCGCGCATCATAGGCGACATCATGGGAGCGCTCCGTCTCTCGGATCGGCGTCCGGAAGGCGAGAGCCTCTATGTCCGAATTCATGATCCGAGCCCAGTGGAGGACGTTCGCATGGGGCCGGAGACACTGACCGACATCTTGCCCAGCGGTCAACGGCGCGCTGCCCGTCACCCGTTGTTTGGCGGCGATGACTCGCTCGCAACCCTAAGCGATAGTGTTTTCATTGGAACCGACAACGTCGATCCGGAGCTTCGAACCGGCCTCTTCACGCTAAACAACGTCGACGAAATTAGCATCGTCGCCGCACCGGGGCGCATTAGTCCCGCCGTCCAGGGAGCGCTGATCAGCCATTGCGAGAATCAACGCTATCGGTTCGCCGTTCTCGATGGCCCCGCTCCGCCCGTCGATGCTATTCCCGACGTGCAGAACCAGCGCCAGCAGTTCGATACCAAGTATGCCGCCTTATATCACCCCTGGCTTTTGATTGACGATCCGTACCCGGTCAATCTTCAGGAGATCAATACTTTTGCGGTTCCGCCATCGGGGCACATGGCCGGTCTCTACGCCCGCACGGACATCGAACGCGGCGTCCACAAGGCCCCTGCGAACGAAGTCGTCCGGGGAATCGTCGGACTACAGCGCACGATCAATAAGGGTGAGCAGGAGATTCTCAATCCCTATCCGTCGAACATTAATGTGATTCGCGACTTCCGCCCGAACAACCGAGGCATTCGCGTGTGGGGTGGCCGCGTCATCACAAGCGATCCCGACTGGAAGTACGTAAATGTCCGCCGCCTGTTGATTTTCATTGAACGGTCGATAGACATCGGTTTGCAATGGGTGGTTTTCGAGCCAAATGCGGACGCCCTATGGGCCCGCGTACGCCGCACCATCTCAAACTTCCTGACAAACGTATGGCGAGATGGCGCCCTTGAAGGTACAAAACGCGAAGAAGCTTACTTCGTGAAGTGCGACCGCACCACGATGACTCAGACCGACATCGACAACGGCCGTTTGATCGTCGTGATTGGAGTGGCGCCTGTGAAACCGGCGGAGTTTGTGATCATCCGCATCGGGCTCTGGACCGCGCACGCGGAGGAGTAGGCACGATTTTGAAAACACAAGTTCACTACATGACAAGGAGAAACCATCATGGGTAGCCCGGCAATGCCGTTACTTGCAATCAACTTCCGCGTCGAAATCGATGGAGTGACAGTCGGAGCCTTTCGCGAATGCACAGGTCTGTCTGGCGACACCACAGTTGTGGAGTATCGCGACGGAACCGATGCGTTCCGATCCGTACGCAAGGGTCCGGGCCTTCAACAATTCCCGAACATCGTTCTCAAACGGGGATATACCACCAACCGTGAACTCTGGGATTGGTATCGCAATCTCTCAAACGGTATTGCCGACAAGCGAAACGGCTCAATCTTTCTACAGGACGAAGCTCGCAACGACGTCCTCCAGTGGGATTTCTCAAATGCCTGGATCAAAAAAATCGATGGTCCAAGCTTCAACGCTACGGCGAACGAAGTGGCGGTGGAAACCGTAGAGCTAGTACACGAAGGAGTGTCTCTGGCTTAGTCAGGGATCGGAATGCCACTGGCCTATCAACGACCCGGAGTTTACTACGAGCGAGCGGATACGCAGGCGCCCGCGATTGGCGCTCTCCGTACCGACATCACCGGCTTTGTTGGGCTTGCGCCACGAGGCCCCGTAGACACGCCCGTGCCGGTCGAAAACTGGCGGCAGTTTGAGGCACACTTCGGCGGATTTACCGGTACCGCTTATCTTGCCTATGCTGTCCGCGGGTTTTTCGAGAATGGTGGCCAACGTTGCTGGATCTCTCGCGTGGCCTCGCGCGATCCCGCCGGCGGACACCGCACGGCATCAGCAACACTGTCGTCTCTGGCTCCTGCGCGCGAGGTATGGCGCGTCGCCGCCTCGAGTCCTGGTATCTGGGGGAACAATCTCACTGTCCGATTAACGGAGACACATCAGGTACAGGCCGTCGCGCTGTCCGGAGACTTCCTTCCTGAGAGTGCTCGCGTCGGATCGGTCGCCGGGTTGGTACGTGGAACTCAGATTCGACTTTGGCAGGACGGATCGATTGTTGCCGAACGGGTAATCACCAATGTTGATGCCCCGAAGCGCCGGATTTACTGGGTGCATCCCGATCCAGAGGCGCGCTTGATTTATGATGCCCCCGTTCTGGGCCTCGATCCATCGCAGCCACTGTTACTCGAAAGCGTGGAATTCACCCTATCTGTCTTCGAGCGCGGCCGATTAATCCTGATCCGTGAAGGACTCTCACTAATCCGGGAAAACGATTCCTACGGACCGCGCGTCTTAGCGCCGATTGTGAATCCTGGTGATCTGGCCTCGCGGCGAATTCTGCCGCCTGCGCCCCTTCCCATCGTGATTGAAGAGCGGCGGCCCAACGATGGTGAGGTCGACCGTCTCCAAATACCGGCCGGTTCGCTGCGATTGGCCGGCGGGTCCGACGGTCTGGCATTGCTTCAGGTGGACGACTTCACCGGCTCGCCGTTATCACCTACCGACAGCGACGAACTTCGCGCCGAGAAGTGCCGCGGGCTCGAGACACTGGCAGCTATTGACGAAGTCAGCATCATTGCGATGCCCGATATTCATATCCGGCCGATCCCGCCACCACAGAAGGCTCCTCTGTTTAGTTGTGTCCCCGACCCTTGTCTCGACAAACCAACGCCGGAAACCTTCGACGCGCAGGTAGCATTCGAACTTCCTCCGGTCTTCACCGATGCCGAAATCTACCGGGCCCAGGCGGCCATGGTCGTCCAATGCGAGCTACTACGCAACAGGGTAGCTGTCCTCGAAACGCCGTTTACGGCCGCCGCGGATTCGTTGAACGGTCCAGCAGTGGCGCAGGCGTGGCGCAGTCAGTTTGATTCTAAATACGCTGCGCTCTACTACCCGTGGCTGCGAGTCGTGGACCCACTCCGCCAGGAAGCGGGCGCCGTGCGGGACATTCCGCCGAGCGGACACATTTGCGGCCAGTATGCGCGTACGGATTTTGAATCGGGCGTGCACAAGGCACCGGCCAACGACCGTCTGGACTGGGTCCAGGATGTTACAGCATCCACAGCGGACGAATTGCACGGAGTATTCAATTCATCCGGGCTCAATGTGCTTCGCACCATTCCAGGGCGCGGTATCCGGATCCTCGGTGCCCGAACCGTCTCAAGCGACACGAATTGGCGTTTTGTAAATGTGCGCCGGCTTCTCCTGATGATTGAACGGGCCGTAGAGCTGTCACTCCAGTGGGCGGCATTCGAGCCGAACGATCAGCTGACACGCGCAAAAATCCGTCTGGCATTGTCGAGCTATCTGATCGCCCTATGGCAAACAGGTGCGTTGGTGGGAGCAACGATGAGCGAAGCGTTCTATGTCAAGTGCGACGAAGAGAATAATCCGCCGCGAGAGCGTGATAACGGAAGGCTGCTGTGCGAAGTAGGTGTTGCCCCCTCACAACCATTAGAGTTTGTCGTGTTACGAGTAGGCCGCTCCGGCAATGAGTTTGAACTTCGCGAAATCGGTCAACGGAACGGAGATAGTTAGATGGGTTTATCGCGCCTAGCCGGATTTTCGTTAATGCCCACGATGGGCTACAACTTCGTTGTCAGCCTTCTGGATACGTCGAGCGGAGGCGCACTCGCCAAGTCGATCGTCTTCTCCGTGGTAGGCGATCTGCTGATTGGCGGCTTTCAGGAATCTTCGGGCCTCGATCTCTCTCTCATGCTCGAAGAGTACAAAGAGGGCGGACGCAACGGAGAGATTCTATACTTTCCCACCCGCAGCCAATGGGGGCAAATCACATTAAAGAAGGGTGTCGGCGCTCTCACTTCTCTCTGGGACTGGAGCTACAGCTTTGTCGAGGGTAAGGGAAAACGCCGCGATGGACTGATCATCCTGTTGAGCGATCTGCATATTCCCAACAACATCTGGTACTTCCGGAACGGCCTGCCCGTTAAATATGCAGGCCCCACGATGAATGCTCAGCAGAGTGTGGTTGCGATCGAAGCAATGACGATCGCGCACGAAGGTATTTACCAGGTCCCGTTTGTCGGACTTGGGGCGGCGGGCGCGGGCCTGATTGCCGGTGCTGCAGTTTGACAGAAACGGAGCAGAAATGGACATCCAAATCGGAGAAATCTCAAGCACGGTTCGGCTGGTGGAAGGCAGCGATCAACTGACCGACCGCATCGTTAGGAAAGTGATCGCGATTCTTGCCGATCAACGCACGCAGGATGAAGATGCGCGCCGCGAAAGGCAAGTGACCAGCGGAGTGCGCGACTACCAGGAGCAAGACTTCTAAGCGATGGAACAGCCGCTCAAAGGGCGAATCTACGCGATGTGGACTCGCGGCGTCGATCGGATTCCGTTTCAGTTCAATCCGACCGAACTCGAGTTTACGCGTTCGGTACAGGTCGCCGAGATCGGGATACCCGGTCTTGATTCGCCGTTGCTTCAATTTCTCCGTGGCCAAAACGAAATCATTTCGTTCACGTTGTTCTTTGACACTACTGCGGAGGGCATGGGCAATACGACTAAGCCGGTCACTGACTATGTCGACCGAGTGTACGCGCTAACTAAAATCGATCCGGATACTCATGCTCCTCCGGTCTGCAAATTTCTTTGGGCTCGCGGCTTTCCCGGCGGTGCTATTCCTCGTGAAGCCGGCAATCAAACGCGGAGCGGCTTTCGTTGCATCGTCGAGCAGGTGGTACACAAGTACACGCTATTCAGCCCGAAAGGTGTTCCTCTTCGCGCAACAGCCACCCTCAAATTGCGCGAGTATAAACCCCTCGAAACGCAACTTCGACAGCTGGGATTGAACTCGCCGGACAAAACGCAAGTCCGTGTTCTGCGAGGAGACGAAACACTTTCGGCCATTGCAGGCGATCATTACCGCCGCTCCGGCGAGTGGCGGATCATCGCGCAAGCGAATGGGATCGAGGATCCTCGCCGGCTACGGCCCGGAACCTTCTTGACTCTACCGCCCATAGACTGACTATCATGCCCGTTCGCACACTAGGTCAGGAATCGCCACGACAGGCCGCATTTTATACACCACGATTCGAAGTGCGGATCAACGGCGCCGGTTTGCCGCGAAACGTGCTGCGTGACGTAACAGCCATAACCTACCGCGATAGCGTCAAGGAAATCGATAGCTTTGACCTGACCGTAAACAACTGGGACGCCGAACAGCGGAAGTTCAAGTACGTCGGCTCCGAAACAGACGAACAGCTTCAGCAAGGACACCCGGACAGTGCCCTGCTCCGCCTCTTTGAGCCCTGCGGTAAAGATGTCGAGATCCGGATGGGTTACGTCGGCGATCTCACGCTGATGGTTAAGGGAAACTTCACCAGCATGGCGCCAGCATTCACCGCCACCGCGGCGCCGGTACTGACGGTCCGCGGACTGAACGTTTTGCACCGGCTCAGGACTCAGCAGTTTACATACGCTTGGACCGGCTTGAGCGATAGCCAGATCGCGAAGAACCTCGAAACACTGCGCGATCCGCGCGGCGGACCGCGGTTCCCATTGCCGATCGAGGTGGACCGAAATGCAATGCTTGCGGAGGCTCCCCTTGACTATGTTGCCGAGCATAACCAGTACGACATCGACTTTCTTCTTCAGCGCGCCCGCCGGCGCGGGTATGTCGTCTACGTCCGCCCAGATCCGTCCGGCAGGACGCCGGGAACTCTATACTTCGGTCCTCCGGATACCAATGATCCGTCCAGCCCACAAGCGCTGACAAGCGTCACTTTCCAATTACATTGGGGCCGGGCTCTGGTGGAATTCAAACCAACAATGACGACGGCGACGCAAGTCAAATCCGTCACAGTCCACGGATGGGATAGGCGGGCAAAGCGACCGATCAAGGAACAGGTGACGCTCAACGATGCGCGCATTCGCTGTAACCGCGATATCCATCGCCTTCTATTGCAATGCGATCCGAGAGAAGAAATCGTAGTAACGGAACCGATGTTTAGCCGTCGTGCGGCAAAAGATCGTGCTCTGGCAATTTTGAATGCCTCTCAGCACCAGTTTGTGAAGTGTCAGGCAGTCACCGTTGGGTTGCCGGACCTGCGTGCCGGTCTCCACGTAGAAATTCTCAACGTCGGTTCACGATTCGGCGGGCGGTACTTTATCACGGAAACAGAGCACACCATTAACGACAGCGGCTATCTCACAAAGTTCAAAGCCCAGCGCGACGATCCAGGGAGGGTCCGATGACCAAATTTCCTGGCGTCGTGACAGGAACTGTCTGCAATGTTGACGACCCTGCAGGCGAGGGACGCCTTCAGATTGAGTTTCGATGGATGCCTGGTTCACCGAAAAGTGCCTGGGCTCCAATTGCGGCTGCGATGGCCGGTCCTTCACGAGGTGCCTTTCTCTCTCCCGAACTGGAGGATGAAGTTTTGGTTGCGTTCGAACACGGGGACTTCAACTTTCCCTTTGTCGTCGGTTTTCTCTGGAACGGCGTCGATACTCCGCCAGAGACGAATCGCCAAAACCGCGTTTTCGTGACGCCGGGAGGACACAGTATCCGTTTCGAAGACGGTACACCGAAGAAAGTACTGATCGCGTCAGCGGGCGGGCATGAAGTTCTTCTGGACGATAGCTCGGGTGGCTCAAGAATATCGATCCAATCGTCCTCGGGTCAAACCATCACGATCGATGATCAACAGCAGTCGGTCGAACTTCAAGGCGGAGGCCGGATCCTGGCACTGCGCGGAGGCCAGGTACAAATCACCTAATGCCACGCGTTATGACGACACTCGCCACAGTTACCTGCCCGCATGGCGGCATCGGCACAAGCACGCCTTCGCTGCCCATCTGGTCGATCGAAGGTGGGTTCGCTCTCCGCGAAGGGGATCAGGGCATTCTTTCTTGTCCCTTCCTGCCGCCATGCATCGGTTACACCCTCCGTTCCATGGGTCTGAATGCGTCTCTGCTCGGCGGGGTACCCGTCATCCTCGAAACCGATTTCAACCAGACGTACACCGGCCTGCCGCTGCTCATCGTCGAACACAACCACGCATTGGACAATAGCGTGCCTGCGCCGGTGCCAATTGGCGGGACCGCGCCACCACTCAACCCGGCATTGCTCGACGCAGTTCCACCGGTTATCGTCCCGACGCCGGCGGCCGGAGCCTTCAATACCACTACGCAGCTTCCTGTCAGTCTTCCGATTACGTTCACGCTATCCGGCGCCTTTCCCCTTCAATGGATTCTCACCAGAGTAAGTGAACCGCCGCTGGCGACGACAAGCGACCTGACGAACGGAGATCCCGCCGGCGCAATGGTAACTCCATCCGGAGGTTCGTGGGACACTCCGTCCCTGGTTGTGACATTGACGATGAGCGCCGCGTATCTGACATCTCTCGGGATTGGACTCCATCACTTTTACATGACTGCCGTCAGTCAGCGGGGACTTTCCTCCTGGCGGGAAGCCGTGGTGACAGTGAGCTAACCATGGCAGGAACTATCAATCGCGCCACGCTCGGCTTCGGATGGAAGTTTCCACCGCAGGTGAACGCACGTGGCGGCATTGCTCGCGCCAGCTATGAGCATCGGGTCGAGGAATCGATCTACGTAATTCTTGGAACCAGTAAGGGTGAGCGGCTCATGCTCCCCGAATTCGGGTGCGGCATTCATGATCTCGTGTTCGAGCCGAACAGCGAGCCCACCTTGGCTGCCGTCGAGTCGGAGGTTCGCCAGGCGTTGGTCGATTTTGAACCGCGAATTGACGTTCTGGAGATTGAACTCGAGAACGCAGTAGAACAGCCTAACCTCCTATTGATTCGAATTGCCTATCGAATCCGGGCGAGTCAGGCCACGGGCAATCTTGTCTACCCGTTCTACATCAAGGAAGGAACCTAATCGGTGCCGATCGAAGATCACCTCCCTAAGATCGACAACAGGCGCTTCGACGACATTCTCGCCGAAGTCAGAACTCGAATTCCGCGGTATACCCCGGAATGGACTGACTTCAATGACTCCGATCCCGGAATGACGTTGGCGCAGTTATTTGCCTGGATGACAGATCTACTGCTCTACCGGATGAATCTGGTGCCAGAGCTGAACTATTTAAAGTTTCTTCAGCTGATCGGCATAGAACTTCAGCCAGCGCAGCCAGCCGCAGCAGAAGTGACTTTTCCGGTACAACCCACGTCCGCGTTGCCTTGGATTTCGATTCCCGCCGGGACGGCCGTAGCTGCCGAAGGAGGAGAAGAAGGAACGCCCGTCGTATTCGAGACGGCGCGTGGACTGGTGGCATTGAGAGCGACGCTCGCTGCTGTTCAGATTCTCGACGGCTATTCGTATCTGAATGTGACTCCGATGAACAACACTGCCGACGTTGGTTTTGAGCCCTTCGGACCTGCGGCCGCCGAAGGAAGTGCCCTCATGCTTGGTTTCGAATTTGACGACGCCTTTCCGGAAGTTGAGCTCAGCCTGGCGGTATTTGCCGAAGAAAAGCAGTCACCACAATCTCTCACCAATTGCGGCGGGGCCGCATCGGCATCCCTCACTACGTCGCAGAATTCCTGGGAGTACTGGAATGGCTCGGCGTGGCGCACCCTTAGCCTCTTGAAGGACGAAACAGACGGATTCCTGCGGTCCGGTCATATCTATCTGAAGACACCAAGTGCCGGAGCTATGGGAAAGGCAGTAATCGGCACAAACAGCAGCAGTCTGTACTGGATTCGCGTTCGTCTTGTCAGAGCTGCTTATGACCGCATTCCAAGGGTAATGGCTATCCGTACGAATACGGTCGGCGTTCTGCAAGCGGAAACGTCGCATGACGAAGTTCTGGGAGGCAGTACCGGCGAACCCAACCAGACGTTCCGCCTGACCCACAATCCGGTGTTAGCAGGGTCGCTGGCAGTGGAAATCGATGAAGGAGAGGGTTTTCAGCAGTGGACTCCGGTAAGTGACTTCTTTGGCTCCGGCCCTCAGAACCGCCATTACGTCCTGAACGCAACAACAGGCGAGGTGCGCTTCGGAGACGGAACCCGGGGTGCCATTCCTGTTGCGAATGTTGAAAATGCGGGCGCAAATATCATCGCGCGAGTGTATCGCTCCGGAGGCGGAAAGCAAGGCAACGTTCCCGCGGGAGCAATTAAAACTCCGCTCATTACAATCAACGGTCTGGCAGATGACAAGGTAACCAACCTTCTACCTGCCGTAGGCGGCCGGGACGAGCAGACGCTTGACGACGCTAAACAGCGGGCCGCTGCCGTGCTGCGATCCAACTGCCGCGCAGTCACTGCCAGCGATTTCGAGGAGTTAGCGCGTCAGACCGGCAATGTCCGTCGTGCGAAGGCGTTGCCGCTGTACCATCCACGCTTCCCGGGAACGAAGATCCCGGGCGTTGTGACCGTGGTGGTGGTTCCTGACAACGATCAGCCGAACCCTACCCCGAGTGAAGGAACGATCCGTGCCGTGTGCTCTTACTTGAATCGGCGGAGATTACTCACAACGGAAGTCTTTGTCATACCGCCTCGCTATCTCCAGGTCACTGCGCGGGTAGAAGTCACTGCGTCGCCGATGGCGGATCTGGCATCTGTGAAGCTATCCGCCGAACAAGCACTGGTCGACTATTTCCACCCGTTGCGCGGCGGAGATGACGGACTCGGCTGGCCATTCGGCGGAGACATCTTTTTTTCACGCGTTTACCAGCGGATCCTTTCCGTTGCAGGGGTGGAGCGGCTAGAGAAGCTTCTTATCAGCGTGGATGGCGAGGAAGCGCCCGAGTGTTCGAACATTCCGATACCCGCGGGCGCGCTGCTCTACTCGGAGGAGCATGAAGTAATCACGAGCTATGCATTTGAGGAGGATCAATGAGCGCAGCCGACCTGCTTCCTCCTCTTCCACGTCCACCACACGATCCAACATTCACACTGTTGGATGGTCGTAACGGATGGCGGGCGCTTGCTGCGCATCAAGCATTCCTCAATCCCGCGACGTCGGAGCTTGCCCTTGCCACGTTACCGGGCTCCGGCCGGAGTCTGAACGAGCCATCCGGAAGTCTCGGCGGCCTTGTCCCACCAGCGAATGTTGCGGTCGATCACGACTGCGTGATCTGGCTGGTCGATGCGGTCACAAGCCGGGTGAAGAGATTCAACCTGTGCACCTGCTGGTTTGACGAGCTTCCCTGTCAGAAAGATCGCCTGACTGCTCCACGCGCGGCAGCGGTTCGCGGGGACAGATTGTTCATAACTGACGGTGCAACGCAGCAGGTAGTCACGTTAGCGATTCCAGGTCTGACGCCACGCGGCACCTGGCGGCCCCCAGCGTCCGCGTCGCTGACAAACGCCTGGGACCCGTGGGGTATCGCAGTCGATTCTAACAACCGGGTGTGGGTTGCCGATCCGGCAAACGGCGGCATCCACCGTTTCAGTATTGCCGGCAGGTGGGAGAAGTTTATCGGCGGCCTCGGTGTCTGCCGTCACCTCGCTGCTGACTGCGATGGACATATCTATTGCGTCCGCGAAGATCATCCAGGGGTTCTGATCGTCGCCAACGATGGCGGTATCGTCGGGAGCGAAACTTTCCTCGAACTTCTCGGCGGCCGATTTCCA
>CAYTVP010000104.1:0-8789 GCA_964441675.1 uncultured Solibacteraceae bacterium
CACGGTGGCGCGTTGCCAATGCTCCCGCAACCGCTCGATCTGGACCCAGTGTGAGCGGTTATGCCGTAGCGTATAAGTTTCGAATCGGACGAGGCCGGGCACCTGTCGGCCCCGTTCCATCAACAGATCGAACCGCCGGGAGAGCTCAGCCTTGGCATGCGGCTCATACTTGTGCCCTGTCTTCGGACCAACCAGGTGAGCCAGCGGAATGTCGTGCAAGATCATTTCGCGCTCCATAATGTCGGCGGCCGCCTTCTGAGGATCATCGCCGCCGGAATATGCAATCACCGGCAGGTTGAAGAAATTCAGAGCGTAGCTTTTGGCATTGGTCAGCAGCCAGAGCTTCTGTACCCAATCTTCCGGAAGCTGGTTCTTCTCCTTCAGCTTTTGGTATTCCGCCGTATCGACGAATCCCGCACCCGGCGCGGCCGCCGCCCAAACTCCCGGATAGTGCGCCGCAATGTGCCACGTTCCCGCGCCGCCCATCGAAAATCCTCGGATGGCGATGCGTTTCGGATCGATACGGAAACGGTTCGCCACGTCATCGATCGCTTCAAATACATCCGTTTCGCCGGCGAATTTGAACGCATTGCAGTATCGGCCGAACGGGTGCAAAACGATTGTGTCCGGCGGCGTAAACTCTCCCGGCTTGGTCAACCGGTCGTGTATGAAGGCCAAGTCCGTTGTTGTATCGCCGCGCCCATGCAGCCACACGTCCAGCCGCCAGGGACCCCTCGCGTTCGGTGAATAGGATGCCGGAATGACCAGCCCGTACGGCTGTACGCTGTCGTCGATCTTGCTCCGGAATCCACGAACGGCGAGTCCGGGCTTCCCAAAATTTCTGTCCAGAATCTCATACGCCTTCTTGACGTCTTCCGGCTTGAAGAATTCGTTGTAGCGGAGCGCCCAGTCCACCGCTTTCCAGCGCACCGCCAGGTCGGGGTCCTTTTGGAATTCCTCGCGCAATTCACCCAGTTTCGCGGTCAGGGCAGCACGGTCCGCTTCCGGGATCACAATTCCCGGGGGAGGGATGCGTTTTGTTTGGGCCAGGCAGGCGAGGCTGACAAGTACAAGCGTCAAACGGAGCATGTTTAAAATTTATAGCGTGTAAAAATACGAAAGGCCGTCCGACTGGGACGGCCTGTGTTTTTTAAGGCTTGGAACTCAAATTACGGTCGCGTGACGTTCTCCGCCTGAAGACCCTTAGGTCCCTCCCTGACATCAAACTCCACTTCGGTCCCCTCCTCCAATGTGCGGTATCCGCTCATCTGAATGGCCGAAAAGTGGACGAATACATCCTTACCGGAAGAATGCTGGATGAAACCATAGCCCTTCGCGGCGTTGAACCATTTCACAGTGCCTTTTTCTCTCACTACACCTTCTCCTGATTACTAAAACAACCCCAGTTCGATACTGCCGGAAAATCCCGCGCTCGACCAAAGCTGCATGAGCAATTGTTGCATATCTACGGCCTACTCCAGGCGGCCCTCAATTTTCCGGAAACCCCTCCAGTGCAATCACCTCCCGACCCGTCCGGCGGATTTGCAAGGGGCGGCGAAGCGCCTTTCGCGCAGCGTGGCTGGTCCACGCTTCCACGGCGCGTTCCGCCGAAACTTCGTCCGCCCACCGCGAGGCATAAACTACCAGGCAGCAGTCCTTCTTGGACTCTCTGATTTCGTACGAGGCGCCGCGCCATTGTGAGGCTAGCGCAGCCCCGTCGGGTACCTCAGCTAGCTGGAAGATCACGCGATGGTCCAACTCGCCAAGGGTACCCTTGGTCAGAGTCTTCCAACCTTTGACCTTCGGCGCGCGCGGATCGGGCGTATCCGCTTGTTCATTCGCAAAATAGGCCTCCGGATGGAGAATCTGGCGCGTGGTGGAAGGCGGCCGCCGAAACACCTCGGCGAATCCGTCCTTGCCCATCCGGTCGACAACGGCCTGCTGGAAGCGGCCGCCCTCCCAATAAGGAAACAAGAGCGTGACCCGCAGGTATAGCGGAGACTTTTCAAGAACCGGAAAAGCTGCTCCCGCTTTCGGGTCGAACGAGCTTTCTTTCGGCAACAGGCCGGAGGTGCCGAATAATGTGCCGCCGCCCTCCCGCTCCAGGCTGAATTCCGTCATGATCCACGATGCCTGACCTTCGACCACGGCCAGACGAGCGAGGACGCCATCGTCGGTTGCGGCGCGATCATCCATAAAGCGGCCAATTCGGAAGTGCTGATCGGCCAGCGCATGGGCCAACTCATGTGCCAGCACAGTACGGTCGAATTCTCCAACGGGATTCTCAAGCAGCACCAGCTTCTTTTTGCGGTAGTCGTAAAAAGCCGCGGCTTGTTCGGTCAGCAAATCAATAGTGGATTCGGCCAGGTTGAAATCGGCGGGGACCAATCCGAGCCACTTCAGAGTCAGTTCATCGGCGCGGATCTCGTCGGGCTTCATGACCTTCTTCATTCGTTCGGTCAGATAGTCCCTCAGCCGCTCGCGCGTCATCTGTTCCACCGGAACTTCCTTCTTCGAAGGCAGGCCGGTAATGCGCCCGATATCCGCCACGATCCTTTGCAGTTCCTCTCGCGACGGTAGATCCGCGGCCCATGCGAGGACACTGGCGAGAACACCTGCGAGAACAGTGGCCAGCAGCCTCATTCGGGATTCTGCTTTCGGAAAACCATAGCCGCCGCAATGCACACCAGCGAGCAGCCGAAAAGGGTAGTGCGCACACCGACGGACTGGGCCAATGCTCCGCCGATCAGGCTGCCGATGGGCAACATGCCGATCACCGAGGTGGAGTACATTCCCATCACCCGCCCGCGAAAACGCTCCTCCACTTCCAGTTGAATAGAAGTGTTGGTGGAGGCGTTCTGGCGCATTATGCCGTATCCGTAGAGCGGCATGATGCACAGCGAAACAAGGAATGCCGGTGAGCCCGCAAACGCGGCAATCGCGCACCCGACGATGATGGTGCTCATGAATACCACCCGGGAAAGGCCCTCGGTGGAGCCTCTGGCCGCCAGTCCGATCGTTCCGATTACCGCGCCTACTCCCATAGCGCCCGTAAGGAATCCGTAGCCCTGGGAACCTTGATGAAATAGCGCATCCGCTACGAACGGCATCAGCACGAACATGGGCGCCGAGGCGATGTTGAACACCGAGCTCAATCCCAGCAGGGGCCATACCTTGGGTGCGCGGGCCAGGTATCGAAACCCCTCGACGAGATGTTCGAGCGGTGAGTTGTGTGCAACAGGTACTGCCCGCGGCAGCCGTAGGAATGCGAGGCTGACCAGCACTGCCAGAAAACTGACTGCATTCAGCGAGAAGGCGATACCCTCCCCAAACGCCGCGATTGCCATTCCACCTGCTGACGGCCCGATGATCCGTGCGACGTTGAACATCACGGAGTTGAGAGAGATGGCGCTCAGCAGGTCGTCGCGGTCGGCCAATTGAATGAGCATTGCTTGCCGGGCGGGGCGGTCAAACGCGTCCACCACTCCCTGGAAGCCGGCCAGAAATAGAATCCAGGCGACGCTAATCCCGCCGGTGATCGTGAGTGCGGCAAGCGCGGCTGCTTGAATCAACAGCAGCGCCTGAGTCCAAATGACGATGGTCCGGCGCTCAAAGCGGTCCGCAACCACTCCGGCAATCGGGCCAAGCAGCATGGTGGGAATGTAGAGGAGGAATCCGCCCATTCCCAGCAACAACTCGGAGTGAGTCAGCCGATACAATAGCCAGCTCTTGGCGACATTCTGCATCCAGGTGCCGATCAGCGAGGTAGACATCCCGGCGAAGAAAATCCGGAAATTGCGATGTCGAAGCGCTCGAAAGGGAGACTCTGGACTCAAAGGGGAGTTGGTAAACTCTCAGTGTAATGGCAAACGAGAAGTTATACCAATCCACCTACATGGGCTCCGGCACGTTTATCATCAGCAAGCCCAAGCGTAAAAAGCACAAGTTGCGTCAATCCCGCGTCAAGAGCCCGCAGCGTGGCGCTCGCAAGTAGACCCCTCTTCCTCGCGTAAAATCCAGTTGATGCAAATTGCGGAAATGCGCCTCCACCCGATTGCGGTGGCGGACGGACCTCTGCGCAGCTCCTATGGCCTGCATGCTCCCTATGCCTTGCGGACCATCATCGAGCTTCGCTCCACGGATGGCTTTACCGGCATAAGCGAAACCTATGGCGGGGACCGGCCGCTGGCTGCCCTGATGGCGCAGCATGAGCGTGTGGTGGGAAGAGACCCGTTTCAGCTTACCCGGCTCTGGATGGACCTGGAGGCCGAAGCCGGTGCAGCGGGTAGCGAGCGCTCGCAAACCTGGTATGTTCCAGGCGAGAACCCGCTAGATCAAAGCACTCGAACCTTTGCCGCGATCGAGATGGCCTGTCTTGACCTGATCGGGAAAACGCTGGGCCGTCCGGTTTGCGACCTGGTCGGCGGCCGCGCGCGGAACAAAGTCGAGTTTTCGGCCTACCTGTTTTATAAGCATGCCGGCGGCGGCGGCCTCGGAAATGATGAGCGTGACGACGAGTACGGCGAGGCGCTTTCGCCGGAGCAGATCGTCGAGCAAGCGAAGCAGATGATCGATACATACGGCTTCCGCGAGATCAAGCTCAAGGGCGGGGTACTCGATCCCGATGTTGAAATCGAATCCATCCGGCAGCTAAGGGAGGCGTTTCCCGACTCTCCTCTTCGCATCGATCCGAATTGTGCCTGGAGCATCGATACATCGGTACATGTCGGGGAGTCGCTGAAAGAAGAATTACAGAACGGCGGATATCTCGAAGATCCGTGCGCGGAGTTAGCGGGCATGGCGGAAGTCCGCCGGCGTTTGAGAGAAAAAGGCATTGAAATGGACATTGCCTCGAACGTTGCTGTTACATGTTTCCCGCACGTGGTGGAAGCGGAAAAGCTGGATGCTGTGCAGGTCGTCCTCAGCGATCCTCATTATTGGGGCGGAATCCGTGCCCAGCAGAGGCTCTCCAGTCTTTGCGATTCTCTGGGCAGGGGATTGTCGATGCACTCGAACAATCACCTCGGCGTGAGTCTGATGCAGATGGCACATGCCGCCGCCGCGGCGCCGGGAATGACGCATGCCTGCGACACGCACTATCCGTGGCAGACGGCGCGGGACGAAGTTGTGCTCGGAGGCCGCATTCCGTTTGTGGATGGCTTCGTGGAAGTTACCGACCGGCCGGGGCTCGGTGTTGAGCTCGATCACGATCAATTGGCCCGGCTGCGGGAACGGTATGAGAAGCTGCCCTATCGCAAACGCGATGATGAAGCGGAGATGCGCAGCCGAGTAGATCCTAACTGGAAGCGAGTTTTACCCCGATGGTGAACCTGAAAGAAGTACTTCGCGGCGTTTTCGGATTTCCGGTCACGCCTTTTAAAGCCGACCTGTCCCTGGACCTGAGCGCCCTGGAAAAGGTTATTGACATGATGATGGGGCACAAATTTTGCGCGATCGTCATCGTGGGCGGTACCGGCGAGATTTACTCGCTTTCTCCCGACGAAGCCGTGACTGTGGTAGAGCACGCCGTGAAGGCTGTCGGCGGCCGGATGCCGGTGGTTGCTGGCGTGGGATTCAATGCTGCGATCGGTAGTGATATGGCGCGCAGGATGGAAAAGGCCGGCGCAGACGCGTTACTGGTGATGCCGCCCTACTACGTCAATGCGCCCGAAGCGGGCCTGTTTGACTACTACAAGCGAATCGGCGAAGCGAGCGGACTGCCGCTGTCCCTCTATTCGCGCGACTGGGCGGTGTTTACTCCCGATCAGGTAGCACGCTTGGCCGAGGCGGTGCCGACGCTTCAGATTTGGAAAGACGGACAGGGGAATGGGCGGAACTATCGCCGGATCATGAACAAGGTCGGCGATCGCCTGGCCTGGGTAGGAGGGCTTGGCGATGACTGCGCGTCCACTTACTTCGCCTGCGGGGTACAGGCATACACATCGTCCATTTCAAATATCGCTCCGAAAGTCTCGCTTGCAATTGCCGAGGCGGGTGTCGCGCGGGACTTTTACAAGCTCGATTTGCTGATGGATAAGTATGTCCATCCGCTGTACGCTCTCAGGGAGCGTATGAAGGGTTACGAAGTGTCGGTGATGAAAAGGGCAATGGAAAAGTTGGACTTATGTGGCGCGACAGTTCGCCCGCCGCTGGCACCGATGCGTCCGGCAGACGTCGAAGAGCTGGACCGGATCCTCGACGTCTACCGCGACATGCTCTAAAGATTAACGCGCGGCAACGCGCGCGTCGCTGGACAAGCGAAAGGTTAACGGCGTTTCGGCAGACACTTGCGCAGCATCGCCGCGAGTACCGAGCGGCCCACCTGCCCATATGATACTTGGATGCGTCACGGGCGCGTGGTGTTTTGGATATGATCTCTAACGCCATGCGACTGGTAATACTAACGTTAAGCTTGGTGGCAGTCATGACTGCCGCCGAACCTGGCTGGAACCCCCACGAGGGGGGCTTGCTGCAATATCGCGTGAATGTCCGTTTCGGACAGGAGCCCCACACCATGCCTGCAGGTTGGAGCTTCGGACGCGTTTCCGCCGTTGCGACAGATGCGGGTGGCGATGTTTATGTTTTCCATCGCGCGGCCAAGGATGTCGATCCTTTAGTCATCTTCGATTCTGCCGGCCATTACAAAAAAAGTTGGGGCAGGAACCAGTTTGCAAATCCGCACGGAATCCGGATCGACTCTGAAGGCCATGTCTGGCTGGTGGACAATGGCGACCACACCGTACGCAAATTTACAAAGGATGGTGAGTTACTGCTTCTTCTGGGAAAGGCGGGGGAGCACGGGCTAGCCAAAGATCGCTTCTATCGGCCGACCGACGTCGCGTTCGCGGCAGACGGATCGTTCTACGTTTCCGATGGGTACGGCAACTCGCGTGTTGTCAAGTATTCGCCCAAAGGCGAGTATCTTCTCGAATGGGGAAAGAAGGGAACGGCGCCCGGCGAGTTCAATCTCCCGCACGTTGTTCAGGTGGATTCTAAGCAGCGCGTCTGGGTTAGCGATCGCGAGAACAACCGGATTCAATGTTTCGACGCCAATGGAAAATTTGTGCGCCAGTGGACTCATCTGGGCGCGACTCAAGGGATGCACATCCTCCCGAACAACGAGATGTGGATCATCACGCACCGGAACAATATCGAGAACCTGACCTACGATACCCTTTCCGGGCGAATCATGAAGATCGATATTGAGACGGGAAAGATCCTCGGCTCGATTGAATCGCCGGGACATTGGATCCATCTCACTCCCAAGAACGAGATCTTTATCGGGTCACTGACGGGGAACGTTTTCCGGTTTTACCCGGCCTGGCTAACGCATGGGCTCGGCGTTGATGAGGGAATCAGGAAATGAACTTGACGCGGCGCAGTTTGCTTGCTTCCGCTGCGGCTTCCTTGTTTGCCGCTCACGACCGGTATCAGCTCGGGATCACGACGAATACGCGCGGCGGCTGGGAGAACGATACGTGGCTGGCATTCCGGGAGGCAAAGGCGGCGGGTTTCGATCACGTCGAGACGTTCATTCATTACTTTAAGGATGAATGGGCCAAGAACGATCCATCGCCTCTGAAGGACAAGATGGCGGAGATCGGCGTGACGTTCGTCACGATCTCGAACGGTGGTCCGATGGAGATGCATTTCGAGGACCCCTCCAAGCACGCGCAAATCGCGGACGAGCACGAGAAGCTGGCGAAGTTTGTTGCGAAGCTCGGATGCAAGCACCTGAAGTGCAATGCCGGGCCGCGACGGCCCCAGGGCTCCACAACAGAGGATCTGCGGAACATGGCCAAGATCTATAACGAGATTGGCAAACGCGCTACTGACGCGGGGATCCGGTTTGCGCCGCATGCGCATATGTGGAGCCAGTTCGAGAATCTCCGCGAGGTCCATATGGTGCTTGGCAATACGGACCCCAAACACGTCTCCTTCGTTCTGGACACCGGGCATATCACGATGGCGGGATCCGATCCGGTCAAGCTTGCCCAGGAGTTGCGCAGCCGCGTAGTTGAGTTCCATCTGAAGGACACTCCGGCGGCCACCAGGGGCGGCGCGAAAGAGCGTATCGAGAGAAACGACCCCTTGAAAGATCCTGTATTTTTCGCATTAGGAACCTCTGGTGGGGTAGATTTCCCCGCGCTCGAGAAGGTTCTCGAAGCGAACCAGTGGAAAGGGTGGCTCACGGTGGAGTTGGACTCTTCGCCGATGCGCCCGCCGCTTGAAGGCGCGAAAATCAACCGCGAGTACATGCGGAAGGTGTTCGCCGTTTAGACTCGGAGTATGTTCCCCGAAATGCGCATGCGGCGGCTGCGAGCCGGCGAGCCGATGCGCCGTCTGGTTCGTGAAACGCGGCTCGATCCCGCCCAGTTTGTACTTCCCCTGTTTGTCTGTCCCGGCGAAGGGGTGCGTCGCGAGATCAGCTCGATGCCGGGAAACTACCAGCTTTCGATTGACGAGCTGGTAAAGGAATGTGCGGAGGCGAAATCGCTTGCGTTGGGCGGCGTGCTGCTGTTCGGCATCCCGGAAGAGAAGGACGAAAAAGCTTCCGGCGCCTATGCCGAAGACGGCATAGTGCAGCGGGCCTTGCGAGCGCTGAAGCGCGAGGTGCCCGGACTGCTCCTCATTACCGATGTCTGCAACTGCGAGTACACATCGCATGGCCATTGCGGGTTGATCGTGGATGGCGACGTAGCGAACGATCCGACACTGGAATGGTTGGCAAAGACGGCCGTGTCGCATGCCGGTGCCGGCGCGGATATCGTTGCCCCTTCGGACATGAT
>CAYTVP010000104.1:8799-12674 GCA_964441675.1 uncultured Solibacteraceae bacterium
TGATGGACGGGCGTGTTGCCGCAATTCGGGCCGCGCTCGATCAGGCAGGCCACGCCGGTACGCCGATTCTTTCGTACGCGGCGAAATTTGCGAGCTGCTTTTACGGTCCGTTCCGGGAGGCGGCCGAATCGGCGCCCCAGTTCGGAGACCGTAGAAGTTATCAAATGGACCCGCCCAACTTCCGTGAAGCCATGCGCGAGATGGAACTCGATCTGGCGGAGGGCGCGGACATGCTGATGGTAAAGCCGGCGATGCCGTATCTTGATTTACTTCACGCCGCGCGTGAGCGTTTCGACGTGCCGCTTGCAGCCTACCAGGTATCCGGTGAATTTTCGATGATCGTTGCCGCCGCGCGTAATGGCTGGCTGGATCAGGATCGCGCCATGCTTGAGTCGCTCGTTGCGATTCGCCGTGCCGGTGCCGACTTCATACTGACGTACTTTGCAAAGTCAGCCGCTCGCACAATTTCATAGAAGTTTAATCTGAGATTACTTCCCGATCGGATTACAATGATCCCAGGTCGTTCACTTTAAGGGGAGTTATGGTCAAACTTTGTCGTTTGGGCAGCGTTGCGCTCGTTGCCATCAGCTTGTTGTTCGCGCAATCTGACAATACTTCAGTAAACGGGACGGTTACGGATCAATCTGGCGCCGCCGTACCCAATGCAAAAGTCACCCTGAGAAACGAAGGCACGGGGGCAGTCCGCGAAGTAACGACGTCCGGTACCGGAACGTATGTAATCCCGACGGTTCCTTCGGGCACTTACAGCCTTTCGGTAGAGGCACCCGGTTTTAAGAAATTCGAGTCTTTTAAGAATAAGGTTGACGCAAACCTTCCAGCGACCATCAACGCATCGTTGCAGGTCGGCAATATCGCCGAGACGGTGACCGTCGAGGCAACGATTGGAGGAATTCAAACAGAAACCTCAACGCTCGGAAGGCTGGTTGAGGGAAAGCAAATTTCGGATCTGCAGTTGAATGGACGGAATCCGATCTTCCTCTCATTACTGAAGCCGGGCGTGCGGCGCGGAAACTCGCTCGCCGAGTTTAGTTATGGTTTGAATTCCGGTGGTTTCAATATCAACGGTAGCCGGAGCCAGGACAACATGATTACATTCGATGGCGCGGTTGGTATCCGGACTCGCGCAAACGGAGAATCCATTGGTACGGCCGATCTCGATGCCGTACAGGAAGTGCAGATCCTGACAGCCAATTATTCGGCTGAGTATGGCCGTGCGGCTGGCGGACAGATCCGCATTATTACGAAGACGGGCGGCCAGGATTTCCACGGCGCGATCTATGAGAACTTCCGCAATTCCGAATTAAACGCGAACTCGTGGCAGCGGAACCGCAACGGCCAGGTTCTTCCGTCGGAGAAGTTCAACCAGTTCGGCTGGAACTTTAACGGGCCGATCTACATACCCGGAAAGTGGAACACAGATAAAAGCAAAGTGTTCTTCTTCGTTGGGCAAGAGTACGTGCGGCACCGTCCCGTTTCTCAGAACGTGCGTGTTGTGCCGACGCGGTTGATGAAGCAGGGCAACTTCAGCGAACTGCTGGGTCCCAATTCATTCTTCGGCCAGCCTCGTATCATTCGCGATCCCACTACTGGCAATCCGTTCCCGAACAACATTATCCCGAGCGATCGGCTTAGCGCGACGGGCCTTGCGTTATTGAGCGTTTATCCCGATCCGAACATCGCGCCACAGGGCCGCGACAATTGGTTTGGACAAGCGGGTTCCCCCACCAATCAGCGGAAAGATACGTATGCGCTCGACGTCCTGCCCACGCAGAAGGACTTCGTTAAGTTCCGGATGAGCTTCTTCAACTACTTCAACCTCAATCCGTTCCAAACAGAATTCCTCATGTCGGCGCGCGAGTTCGATCGGCCCAACCAGACGGCATCCTTGAACTGGACGCGAACGATCAACCCGACCACAGTAAACGAATTCGTAGTCACTGCCAGTCGCGACCAGGTGCGGCTCTATATGCAAGATACGCCGGCCTTCGACCGCAGTACATACGGCATCAGCTATCCGTATCTCTTCCCCGACGGCAAGGACTTGCAGAATAAGCTTCCGACCGTGGACATCAGCAATTTCTCGCGCTACACAGGCAGTCCTTACCCCTCGACGTCGGCCGGCCCGATCTACGTCATTTCGAACAACACCACCAAGATCTTCGGAACCCATACGATTAAGTTCGGCGTCTTGTGGGAGCGCGCAGGCCAAAACGATTACGACCAGATCAATGTCCAGGGTGTCCCCGGCGGCAGCGACAATCAGAACGGCCGGTTCGTTTTTAACGACACCCGTCCGAACGGCTCCGGCACGGCGGTTGCTGACGCAGCGCTCGGGCTATTTAGCACTTACGCGGAAATCGGACGCCGCAGCTACACACCCTATCGGGGCCACATGATGGAGTGGTTTGTTCAGGATTCCTGGCGCGCCACCAGCAAACTGAAGGTCGAACTCGGTCTGCGGCACACCATCATCCAGCCCTACTATTCTCTCTGGCGGAATATGTCGCTCTTTTCGCCCAGATTCTACGATCCAGCGAATGCTGTCCAGGTGGATCCGCGGACGGGTAACCCCATCCCGGGCACTGGCGATCCCTATAACGGTGTGGTCATTCCCGGCGACGGCTTCCCGGATTCCGCCAAGGGCCGTGTGCCGATCGCGGATACTGGCGAGTTCAATCACTTATTCCACGATTTGCCGAAGTACTACTCGCAGATCCAAAAGACACTATTCCAGCCGCGCATCGGTATCGCGTACCAGATCGGCAACCGGACGGTGATCCGTTCCGGTGTTGGCCGGTTCTCCACAAGGCTGGGTGTTAGCGATTCCGTGTTCCTGGGCGGCAATCCTCCATTGCAGCCGCTGGCATCCATTCCCAACGGTGTTGCTGACAACCCGGGTGCGGGCTCATTGGCCAGTTTCCCGCTGTCGGTGAATACGCAGGACCCGATCTTTAAGAATCCGGAATCCTGGAACTGGAATGCCACGGTAGAGCATGAACTCGGCTGGAACACGATACTCGAAGTTTCATACGTCGGCCGTAAGGGGCTTCATCTGCAGCGTGAACGCAACTTGAACCAGTTGCCGATCGGAACGGTGCAGGCCAACCCAGGAGTGAATGAGAACTTTCTGAGACCTTACCAAGGTTTCGGCCCGATCCGAATTACCAATAATGAAGCAAGCTCCTACTATCGAGGACTGCAAATCGGCTTGAACCGCCGTTTCCAAAGAGGGTTCTCTTATGGCTTCGCCTACACGCTTGCAAAGTCTACAGACGACGGTTCCACACCACGCACGATTCTCCCGAATGCTTACGACGCAAGCTATCTATGGGGCGCCTCCAACTTCGACAACCGGCACACGGTAGTTGCGAACTTCATTTATGAGCTTCCGTTCTTCCGGTCGTCGAGCGGCGTGACGCGTACCTTCCTCGGTGGTTGGCAGGTGTCCGGCGTTGCTCAATTTCAGAGCGGAGTTCCCTTCTCGGTCTTTGTCGACAACGACGACTATGCGGGAGTCGGAACAGGCAGCGGCAATCCCGGCGAGGGCATGGGTCAGTACTGGGTTCAGAACGGCGATGCTTCCTATCCCAAACAGTTCACTGCCAACGCTGGTAGTCCAGACGCATGGTTTAGTGGAAACTTCACACAGCCGGCGCCAGGCACGATCAATACCAATAGCCCACGCAACCAGTTCTATCAACCAGGGTTCCAGACCTGGAATATTTCTGCGTTCAAGAACTTCCGGATGGGTGAGCGTTTCAACCTTCAGTTCCGAGCCGATGGGTTCAATTTCATCAACCACCCCAACTGGGGAAACGTAAATGGCAGCGGTGGCGGTGTCGATCGAAACCCCC
>CAYTVP010000105.1:0-5605 GCA_964441675.1 uncultured Solibacteraceae bacterium
GTTCGTACTGAGGCATCGATTCGGCTCTCATTCAACCACCCTTTGTGGCAACACTGCCCCCAGTGCGGCAAGCAGCAGTCCCGCGCCCAGGCATACCCAGGCAAACACGTCGCCAGTGCGGGCATAGAGAGTAAGCTCATCGACACGAGAGAAGGAAAGCCGCCCCGCAAGCAGTCTAAACTGCGGCAAATCTGCCATCACGCGTCCGGCCGGATCGATGGCCGCCGTGATCCCATTGTTGGTGATCCGCAATAACCAGCGCCCGTTTTCCGATGCCCGCATACGCGCAAGCAGCAAATGCTGTTCCCTCGCAGCCGTGCGGAAAAACCAGCCATCGTTCGACAGGTTCACGAGTACATTGGCGCCCGCCGCCGTGAAGCTGCGCACCAAGTGCGGAAACGCGGACTCATAGCAGATAAATGTACCGAGACGAAGATCATTCACGGCCATCACGCGCGGTCCATCTCCTGGCGCAAAATTACCGGCTTCGGTAGAGATTTTGTTAATCCATCCGAAAAGCGGCGGAATGAATTCACCGAACGGAACCAGAAACGTCTTGGAATAACGTCCCTGCTCGCGTGCCGCTCGGTCCAGCAGGATTGCCGAGTTCAAAGGCGCCTGAGCAGCATTGTGAGTCACCGCTCCAAACAATAGAGGCGTGGCTGTTTCGCGGGCCAGATTTTCCATCGTTCGGCGAAACACAGGATCGGCATCCCAATAAAACCCTGCCGGCACTTCCGGTAATGCCAGCAGCGCCGGTTGGTTGAACGCCCAGATCCGCGCCAACCCCGCCAGCTCTTCCAGATGAAACGCGCGCCCTTCGCTGAGATCGGGCTGTAGCACGGCGGCCTCGAGTGTGCCCTCGACGCGATTCGGAAGCGCCGGCATCAACGGTAAGACTGCTAACGCCGCCACCGGCAGAAGATGAATACGCGGCCGGCGAATGAGAAGCAATGCCAGCGCCGCATTCAGCATGACAAATACAAACGACAGTCCATATCCGCCAACAAGCGGAGCCAATCGTGCCGGAATGCTCATCTCCGTTCCCGCATTTCCCAGGATCAGCCAGGCAAATCCGAATGTGCCGTGCGTTCGCTCGATTCCGACCCACAGTGCCGCCAATGCCGGGATCGCCCATGAGCGATGGATGACATGCCCGGAAAGCCAGGCGAATACCGCCATGTGGACAGCCTTCACCAGCGCGAACAAGATCAGGGCCAGCCAACTTAAACCGGGAGTCAGCCCGCCGTAGGCCTCCAGCACGGGACGAATCCAGTAGCACATGCCAATCCAGAAGAGAAAGCCGCAAATTTCGCCGGCGATTGCGCGCCGCATAGGGCGTTTTTCTCTTGCAATCGCAATCAACAGCGGCGCCAGTGCAATCGGGGCGAGTAAGGTGATATTGAAGGAGGGAAATAACAACACCAGCAGCAGGCCGGACATCCCGGCCAACAGCCATGTCATTCGTGCGCCCGCTCGTGCACAAGATCCGCCATGTAGCTGCTGCGAACGAACGGCCCGGCGAATACATCGCGGAAGCCAGCCGATAGCCCATAGCTCCGCCAGGCGTCGTATTCCTCCACAGGCACATAGCGTGCCACCGGGCGATTGCGCCGCGATGGTTGCAGATACTGGCCCAGCGTGGCGATATCGGTGCCGGATTGCCTCAGGTCGTCCAGCACGCGGCAAACTTCCTCATGCGTTTCGCCGAGCCCCACCATCAGCCCCGACTTCGTGAGCGTCTGCGGACTATACCGTTTGGCGAAAGCCAGAACATCGAGAGATTGCCGGTAGTTTGCCTGCGGCCGGACCGAGCGGTAGAGCCGGGGAACCGTCTCCATGTTGTGGTTGAAGACATGCGGCGAGGCATCGAGCACACATGCGACGGCGGCAAGATTTCCGTCGAAATCGGGAGTCAGCACTTCCACGCGCGCGTTCGGGAGCGCCTGCCGCACTGCGCGGACCGTCTCGGCGAAGTGCGCCGAGCCGCCGTCGGCTAAATCATCCCGATTGACGCTTGTGATGACGACATAGCGCAGGTTCATCTTGGTGGCCATCCGCGCAACGTTTGCCGGTTCTTCAGGATCGAGTGGAGAATCCTGGCGCCGGGGGTTGAACTTGGGAACGCTGCAAAATGTGCATCCCCGCGTGCACAGGTTTCCCAGGATCATGAATGTCGCCGCACCGCGGTGGAAGCATTCGTGAATATTCGGGCAGCGCGCGGATTCACAGACGGTATGCAGGCTGTGTTCCCGCAGCCCGCGCTTCAGCTCGGTCAGCGATTGAAAGTGCGTTGCGCCTTTGCGAAGCCAATGGGGCAGGCGAGGCCGGGCAGGTTCCAGCTGAACGAGCGTTTCCATGGAGGTTCGACTATTTGAATTCCTTACGGAATGCTTTGCGGAAGCCGAGCTCGGCGAGACTGGTCCGTGCCTTTTGAAACTCTGAGCGATCGTTGTAGGGGCCAACAAGAACGCTATACAAATCCCGGTTTCTCTCGTTCGGGGCGATCCATAACGGGAAGCCCTTTTCCGCAAGCATCTTCGCTTCCATCTCTGCATCCTTGCGGCCGACCGCCGCGATCTGCAGAAATGCCGAACCCGGAGGGGGAGTACCGGTCCGAACACCGCCAGAGGCAGCTTCGGCCGCTGCCGGAGGGGTAACTGAAGCGGGAGCCGGTTCCGCCTTTTTTAGCGGAGCGGCTGAGGGACGTTCTACTTCGGTGGGGGGATCCGGAAGAGTTACTTTCGTTGTGGTCTCGACCGGCTTCGCTTCGGCCGTCAGATCCCCGGCGCCGGCGGAGTTGCGTCCCAGGATGTAGCCGAGGGTGAATCCTACACCCAACAGCACGACAACGACAAAGAAAAGGCTGAGCAGCTGGCGCGTGCCGAGGATCATCTCGTACTCGCCGTTTTCCGTTTTTGCCATCTAACTACAATTTACTTTGAGGAGAGTACTATTCATAGCGCAAAGCTTCCACCGGGTCCAACTTCGCTGCCTTCGTAGCAGGCCAAACTCCGAAGAAGATGCCTACGCCCACCGACACCGCGATCCCTGCCACGATTGCCCAAGCCGGAGTTTCTGAGGGCAGAGAGGGGAAAGCTTTGCTAATCACCAGCGTCACCAGAATCGAGAATGCGATCCCCAGGATACCCCCCGCCGCCGTCAACCCTATCGCTTCCATCAGAAACTGAAAAATGATATCGGATTTCCTCGCTCCGATCGCCTTGCGGATTCCGATCTCGCGCGTCCGCTCGGTGACGGACACCAGCATGATGTTCATCACCCCAATCCCGCCTACCAGCAACCCCAAACCGGAAATCGCGACGGACACGATAATAATCAAATTGTTGATGCTGTCGAACTGTTTGATGATTTGATCGGGTGTGGTGAGGTTGAAGTCATTCTCGGCATCCCGGGGTGTCTTTCGAATATTGCGGAGAGTGGTTCGAATTTCTTCGAAGGCCGAGTCGCGCATCCCTTCACGAGCCATGGCCGTAATATAGAAACGCTGCAGCTGGGGGTAACGCAGCCGTGCCGTAGACAATGGAATCGTAATCTGCCGGTCGATTCCGTTCTCTCCGAAAAAACCACCCTTTGCTTTCTGCGTAATTCCGATAACGGTGTATTCGGCGCCATCAACCTGGATGGCGCGTCCGATGGCGCCTCCGGCAGGAAAAAGAGCTTCGGCGACGAGCGGCCCGATTACGGCGACACGCATTGCTCGCGATTCTTCGTCCGGGGTGAAGAAACGACCCTCCTGAAAATTCCTGGGCTGCATGTCCATTACGTGGGCGTTGTCGCCCACCAGGGAAATGTTGTCGGATTCAAAGCCGGATACTTTAGCGGTGATCGGCCGGCCGCCAATCAGATCGGGAACGAAGAGCGAGAGGGCCACCTGTTCGACTGACGGGCAGAGCCTTTTGATCGCGTCCACGTACTCCGGACGAATCGGGCGCCGCTTCTGTTCTTTGGGGGTGCCGCCTCCGGCCGGATCGCCGGAAAACTGACTGACAAATATGTTGTTCGGACCGAACTCTTCGAAGAACTCGACGATTCCTTTACGCAAACCGGTGAGCAGGCTGGACACCGTCACCACGGTGGTAATTCCGATAACGATCCCGAGGACAGTAAGCATCGAGCGGAACTTGTGGCTCCACACGGCATCTGCCGCCATTCGAAAGTTTTCGCCCAGGTTGACGTGCACGCTATTCCGCTCGCAGCGCCTCTACCGGATCCAGTCGCGCTGCGCGTCCCGCCGGATACCAACCGGAGAGAACACCCACGACGGTGGAGACCACAATCGCCACGACAACATATGGCATGGTGATCTGCATGTCGGCGCCAAACGCCCGGATCAATAGCTCGCAGAGCCCCGCGGCCAGCAGCAAGCCGATTAACCCGCCTGCTCCCGAAACCATCACCGACTCCAGCAAAAATTGCAGCATGATGTCGCTTCGCCGCGCGCCAACGGACTTGCGGATACCGATTTCGCGGGTTCGCTCGGTGACGGACACGAGCATGATGTTCATGATCACGATGCCCCCCACAATGAGGGAGATCATGGTTACCGGTACGACCACAACCGATATCAAGCCGAGAATGGAATCAACGAAGCTCCGGATGGAATCGGGCGTCAGAAACTCGAACGGATCGTCGGCGGCTGGTTGAGTCCGGAACCGGGAGCGGAGCGCGGCCCGCGTCAGATCCAATCCCTCATCCAGCGAAACGCCGGACGCCGGACGCGGTCGCCCGAAAAACATAAGCGTCCTTGGGCTTCCATACATCCGGACAAAGACCGTTGCCGGCACGTACACGGAATTATCTTGTGTTTGTCCAAAACTGGAACCGAGCCGTTCCTGGACGCCGATAACGGTGAAATCGAATCCCCGTACTTTGATCTGCTTTCCGATTGCTTCGACGCCCTGGAAAAAAGCTCCGCGAATGTCATCGCCGATAATACAAACCGGTGTGCGGGATCGCTCCTCTACGTCGGTGAAAAACCTTCCGTCCAGCAACGCGACGTCCCGGATCTCCGGTAGGACGGATGCCGCCCCAATGACCGAGGCCGCTTCAAACGTCCGGCCGCCAACCTTTACATCCTCGGTCCGCTGCATGTAGACGCTATACAGAATCTGGTCGCCGGTGGCGATACGCAGATAGTCCACGTCTTCCTTGCGAAGGCGCTTGTTTCTGCGAATCTTTTCGAAAACTTCGCGCCGGCTCAAACGGCCCGGCGAGGCGATCTGCGCTACCAGGTAAGTATCCGTACCGAAGGCGCGTGAAACCGTGCGGTCTGCTGATACACCCAGGCCCTCGATGGCGGCGCCGACCATGACAACGCTGGCAACCCCAATGATGACGCCCAGGAGTGTCAGAAAAGTTCGAAGCTTGTGGGCCTTCATGGAGTCCCACGCCAGCCGCATTCCAGTAACGATTCGAAACCAGGAGCTTGTTTCGTTTGGCGTTGGCACCTTCCTTTATTATGCGGTGCGCCGGATTTTGCCGATACTGAACTGAGGTGTCCAATTCTGTCCAATTAGGCGATTTACGGATTGTATGGGACGAAGGCGCAGTGGAGGCACTGCGGAAGGCGGTGCTCGAACGT
>CAYTVP010000105.1:5615-12508 GCA_964441675.1 uncultured Solibacteraceae bacterium
TGCGCGGCTGCTCCGGTCGGGGAGGAACTGCTCGGTATTCTTTTCGGTCGCCGCGAAGGCGACACATTGCGAATTACTGCTTGGAGCGCAATCGCGCGCGCCCGGAGCGCAGCGCCTGCCGTTCCCCTCAACGACGATGAGCTTGCGGAAGCGCGACGTGTTATTTCGGTTCCCCGGGACGGGTTGGAGCCAATTGGCTGGTTTCGCTCGCGGACGCGCGGCATGGCTGCGCTGTCTCCTGAGGACGCTCAGGAGTGCGGGCAGCTTTTCCCTGATCGTGAATCGCTGGTAGTGATTCTTCGCCCCAGCACGCAACGCCCGGTGACGGCGGCTTTTTTTCTGGTGCGCCCGGGTCTTGTGTTGGAGGCATCCATGCGCGGTGTGCGCGTTTCGCTGCCTGGCCCCTCCGACACGCCCGGCGGGGAAGAAGGGCAATCAAAAACAGCATCCAACGCAGCCGGAAAGTTGGTCGCGGCGCGTGCTGTCATTAGAAGGAAGCTGCGCTTGCCACAAACCGTTTGGGTGCTGCCGGCGATGGCGTTTGGCGTAGGGCTTCTGGTGACATACACGGTGTGCTTCTTCCTGCTGGATCGTCCCGTTCGTATGCGTGCTGGCGTCCAAGGACCCTGGTTGGTCTTGCAGTGGAACAAGTCTGTCGGATTCCTCAGCGGTGCCACGGGAGCGGACCTCGAAGTAAATAGCAAGCGGTATCAGATTTCCAAGGACACGCTGCGGCAAGGTGCAACGAGAGCGGACGTCCCGCCGGGCGACTTGCGGGTCTATTTCCAGGTCCGGGGCCCGTTTTCCGGAACCCAGAAATCGTTGGTTACCGTGGTGGTCTCGCCGGCTCAAACCGAATCGCGGCCGTGATAGACTTCGAAGCCATGGACCGCAGGGATTTTTCGAAAACACTGCTGGCTGCTGCGCCCGTCCCGCTGGCGGCAGCCGATGAAAAAAAGGCCGTCACGAAAAACGCAAAGCCGCGTTTCGAGACACCGCCATGGGGGCCCGGTATCAAAATTTCGGTCCAGGTTCCTACAGATCCCGGCGCCGAGGATCTGCAATTCGTCCAGCAAGTGGGAGGCACCTACGTCAACATTCCGACTAAGGGCGAGGCGGCCACCGCCGAGAATTTCATACGGCTGAAGAACAAGGTGGAAGCTGCCGGTCTGCGGGTTTGGAACATCGGCAATAGCGATGTCCACAATATGGAAGAAGTCACGCTCAATCTTCCCGGCCGCGACAAGAAGATCGAGCAGTATAAGCAGTTCCTCCGGAATCTCTCGAAAGCCGGATTGCATTACACGACCTATGCTCATATGGGCAACGGAATTTGGTCCACCGGCCGTGAGACGACGCGGGGTGGCTCGTCAGCGCGCGGGTTTAATCTTGCCAAGGCAGACAAGGGAGTCTGGGCGGGCAAGGAGTTTCCTCTGCCGCTGTCGCACGGGCGAGTGTTCTCGGAACAGGAAATCTGGGACAACTACGAGTACTTTATTCGTCAGGTGGCGCCGGTGGCCGAGCAGGAGGGCGTTTTCATCGGGATTCATCCGGACGATCCGCCGGTTCCGATGTTGGGCGGTGTACCGCGATGCATCTTCGGAAACTTTTCGGGCCATAAACGCGCGCTTGAGATCGCTAATTCACCGAATGTCGGCCTCTGTTTCTGCGTAGGCACTTGGCTCGAAGGCGGTGAATTGATGGGCGCCGACGTGGTAACGGCGATCAAATATTTCGGTGAGCGCGGAAAAATCTGGAAAGTTCATTTCCGCAATACCAGCGCGCCGCTTCCCCACTTCGTCGAAACCTTTGTTGACAACGGTTACTTCGACATGTACAAGGCAATGAAGGCGCTGCGCGAGGTCGGTTTCAGCGGCGCAATTATCGGCGATCACTTTCCGCAGATGGCGGGCGGGCCGCGAGTTAGCGTCGCCTACACAGTTGCCTGGATGCGCGCAATGGCGCAGCGCGCCGAAGCCGAAGTAGTAACGGCCTGAGGTTAGTGGCCCAGACCTGGTTCCCGGCCGCCGTCGTCCGGCCACTCAAACCGGTAGATGTCGGACATTTTCGAGTTCGGGCCAATTTGCGCGGTTTCCTTGAGCAATCCCGTGCGAAGATCGTAAACCCAGCCGTGCAGCAGCGGCAGCCCGGCATCTTTCCAGGCTCGTTGCACAAATGCGGTTTGAGCCAGGTTCTGCACCTGCTCGCTCACATTCAGCTCCACCATCCGATCAAGACGCTCCTGTGGATTGTGAATCGCTTCGAGCTCTCTCTCATGGAACCGGTAGACGTCCTTGATATGATGCAGCCATTTGTTGATCACGCCGAGATCAGCATGCGTCATCGCGTTCTTTATGCCTCCGCAGCCATAGTGACCGCATACGATGATGTGGCGCACGTTCAGAACCTGGACGGCATACTGCAGCACACTAAGCATGTTTAGGTCCGTGTGGATCACCATATTGGCAACATTTCGGTGTACGAAGAGTTCGCCCGGTTCGGTGCCGGTGACCTCTTCGGCTGGAACGCGGGAATCCGAGCATCCAATCCAGAGAAACTCGGGGTTCTGGTTGGCAACGTTGCGCGTGAAATAGTCGGGACGAACGTTCAGTTTGTCCTGAACCCAGGCCTTATTCGCCAGTAACAGCTTCTTGTAAGAGTCCATTGGAAGTTTTCTTAGTGCGAGGAATCCGCTGCCACGTAGCTCTGCAACTCCACGCCGTTTTTCGAAAGGTTCTTCGTTTCGAGAGTGATATTACGGTAATACGCCTGCTGCTGGAACTCTGCAATGACTTCGTAAATATCCTTGTCGATATAGAGACTCTTCGTGGCATCGACAAGCAAACTGGCACCGTCAGGGATCTTTCTTAGCATTTCCTTGACCGCCGCTTTGTTGACAAAGGTGACGTCCTTGTTGAATCGGATGAGATAGTAATTCTCGCGGTTCACCAACGTAACCGGCTCGTGATGATTCGCTCGGATGACAAAGAACAATCCCACCGCGAGCCCGATGAGGACGCCGCTCAGCAGATCTGTGAAAACGATGGCCACAACAGTGACAATGAACGGAAAAAACTGATCAAAGCCGGCGTGCCACATGTCGCGGAACAGTTTTACACGCGCCAGCTTATAGCCAATTACGAGGAGAATTGCGGCCAGGCAGGCGAGTGGCGTCTTGTTCAACAGCGTGGGAATTGACATGGCCGCAATCAACAGGAACACACCGTGGATAATCGACGACATTTTCGTCCGCGCGCCGGCATATATGTTGGCTGAAGTCCGCACAATGACGGAGGTGATCGGCAATCCACCGATCATTCCCGAAACTGAATTTCCAATCCCTTGCGCGATCAGTTCGCGATTTGTCGGGGTAATGCGCTTGAACGGATCCAGCCGGTCGGCCGCTTCCACAGAAAGGAGCGTCTCGATGCTGGCAACAATGGCAATTGTTGCTCCGATGAAGTACACCTGTTTATTTGTAAAGCTGGAAAAATCCGGCGAGGTGAACTGTGAGAAGAAACTCTTCAGACCGTCTGACACGGGAAGGCGGACCAGATGATCGGCATTCGTGATTGCAAACTCGGGGACGGTCACGCGGAATATCTCATTCAGAACAATGCCGACTGCTACCACCACCAATGGCCCAGGCACGACCTTGACCGGTCGGATCTTCTTCATGAACGGCGTGTCCCACAGGAGCAGAATGGCGAGACTGACGACGGAGATGAGTACCGCAGCAGGGCTGAAGCTGGCGACGGCATCCATTATGTCCGTTAGCGTGTTGGCTCCAGCCTGTTCGGTGAATGAAAAGTCGCCTTCATAATCGGTATCGCGTCCCAGAGCGTGCGGTATCTGCTTGAGGATAATGACAATTCCGATCGCTGCCAGCATCCCTTTGATCACTGCATTGGGCACGTAGTTACCGATGAGGCCTAATCGAGCCACCCCAAGTACAATCTGAAACAAGCCGGCTACGACAACACTCAACAAAAATGCTTCGTAACTGCCAAGTTCGTGGATTGCATTGACTACAACAACGGTGAGGCCGGCTGCCGGTCCGGCCACGGATACTTGCGAACCGGAAAGCGATGCGATAACGATTCCGCCGATTATGCCCGAGATCACGCCGGAAAACAGCGGAGCTCCTGATGCGAGGGCGATGCCAAGGCAGAGCGGCAGCGCCACCAGGAATACCACTAGGCCGGACGACAGATCGTAGCGGAGCGTATTACTTCTACTGGGAGTCAGTGTTGGGGGCATTAATTAAAAGGTGTTAATGCTTCTGAGCATAGCAAAATTGCGTTTCAAACAACATACGACCTGAAGGATCTTAATAATTCCGTGGAATAATCTGAAGCGGCGCCCAAGAACTGAGGGGAGGTTGGGACTGGCGCCGACAATTGAACCAATGAACGGATGGGAGGCGACTGTGAGCATCGAGTTTGCACATACTTGCGTATTCGGTCCGTTCCGGCTGGAGCCGCGTGAGCGCCTACTGAAGCGCGATGGTCACGCAGTAGCTCTAACGCCGAAGGTTTTCGACTTGCTTTGTCTCCTTGTGTCCCGCCAAGGAAAGGTTATCAGCAAAGACGAGATTATGGAAATCCTCTGGCACGATGCTGTGGTGGAGGAAGCCAATCTCGTCCAGAACATCTCCGTCTTGCGAAAAGCGCTGGGTCATACGCCCGGAAATGAGTTTATCGAAACGGTTCCCCGGTTTGGTTACCGCTTTGTCGCTCCGGTTCAGGCCATCGAAGAGTTCTCTGTCGATATGTGGCGGATCCATCCGGAAACGCACTACACGCTTTCGGGCGACGTGAATATTGCCTATCAGGTGATCGGGAACGGTCCAATCGACCTGGTGTTTGTGATGGGTTGGGTTTCGCATCTGGAGTATTTTTGGGCTGAGCCGGGATTTGCCCGTTTCCTCCGCCAGTTGGCGTCGTTTTCGCGGTTGATCCTTTTCGACAAGCGCGGCACGGGGCTGTCGGATCGGGTTCCGCTGGAGGCCCTGCCGACTCTCGAGCAGCGGATGGATGATGTTCGGGCGGTTATGGAAGCTGTCGGATCCGAGCGCGCCGTGCTGATGGGCGTTTCCGAGGGCGGCCCGATGGCGGCGATGTTTTCGGCCACATATCCGGAAAAGACTCTGGCTCTGGTCATGGTCGGAACGTACGCGCGGCGCCTTCGCGATTCGGATTATCCATGGGGGCCGACCAAGGAAGAACGCTCGGAGTACATTCGCCAGATTCATGATGAATGGGGTGGTCCGGTCGGGATCGAGGAACGGGCGCCTTCCCGGATTGCCGATAAGGAATTTCGCGACTGGTGGGCGGCCTATCTGCGTATGGGAGCTAGTCCGGGCGCGGCGGTTGCCTTGACTAAGATGAACGGTGATATTGATGTTCGCCACGTGCTGCCGCTGGTGAAGGTGCCTTCACTTGTAGTTCATCGCAGCGGGGACCGGTGCTTGAGGGTAGAGGAAGGCCGCTATGTCGCATCGCTCATCAGTGGTTCGCAATTCGTAGAGCTTCCGGGCGAGGACCATCTGCCTTTCGTTGGCAATCAGGACGAGATTCTCGCCGCGGTGGAACGATTTCTGGCCGACATTCAGCATAGCCATCAGGCCGACCGCGTTCTGGCCACGGTAATGTTTGTCGGCTTCGATGGCGGTGACGCCGAGCCATTGCATGCCGGAATTCGGCGCGAGATCGCCTGGTATCGCGGTCAGGAGATTCCGCAGGGGTCAGGGTACGAAGCAATCTTCGACGGTCCGGCTCGCGGAATCCGGTGCGCCTTCGCCATTGCCGCGCTGGCATCGCGGGCGGGCGTCCGCGCGTGCGCGGCGCTGCATACCGGCGAATGCGACCGCATCGGGGATCTGCATATCCGCGGCGTCGCCGTTGATATCGCAAGCGAGATTCTAAGTGCTGCGTCGCCTGGCGAGGTAGTGGTTTCGAGTACGGTAAAAGACCTCGTAGCCGGCTCCGGTATTCGCTTCTCCCCTCTGGACCGACCGCCGGTCGAGACTCCCCATGGCGAATGGAAGCTGTTCAATGTGGAAGGATGTTAGCTGCCGGGCTGTCCGCATAGACACGATTTCATTGTTTAATAAGTAATTCCTTACTAAATGGACTGGATCAGTTCTCCACAAGCTTGGATTGCCCTGGCAACACTAACCACTCTCGAAATAGTGCTCGGGATCGACAACATTATTTTCATTTCGATCCTCACCGACGGCCTGCCTCCTCCACAGCGCAAGCGCGCTCGTAACCTGGGCCTTCTTGCCGCAATGTTCTCGCGGATTCTGCTGCTGATCTCGCTTGGCGCGATCATGCAGCTTACCAGTCCGATATTGACAATCCAGGAATGGGACCTTTCCGGGCGCGATTTGATTCTTCTCGTCGGGGGCTTATTTCTCCTGTACAAGGCGACAAAAGAAATTCACGAAATGATGGAAGGTGACAGCGACCTGGAGCGGGCAAATGCCGCGTCGCGGTTTGGCCAGGTAATTATGCAGATCCTGGTGCTGGACATCATCTTTTCACTGGACAGCGTTATTACCGCGGTTGGGATGGCGGACGATCTCGCGGTGATGGTCATCGCAATCGTACTGGCCGTGATCATCATGATGATATCGGCCGGTCCGATCAGCAGTTTCGTTCAACATCACCCGACGGTGAAAATGCTGGCCCTGGCCTTTTTGTTATTGGTCGGCGTCACGCTGGTTGCAGACGGTCTCGGCTTCCATGTACCGAAAGGCTACATATACTTCGCCATGGCGTTCTCGCTGATGGTCGAGACGCTCAATTTGCGCGCTCTAAAAAAGAAGAGAGCGCTCTAGGAACTTGTTGAAATAGCCTTTTGACTCATCTGGCTGAGTGAGAAGGCGC
>CAYTVP010000106.1:0-8495 GCA_964441675.1 uncultured Solibacteraceae bacterium
ACGGACGCGAACTTCAGAAAGGAATGCCTGAAGCTGATAAGCCAGCTCCGCCCCAAATCCGACATAACCGGTAAGAGATACGGTGCCGCCCCCCGATTGCGCATTCATGCTTTCGATTGAGGCACGGCTGCTGTCGAACAGAACCGCTCCATTTACGTTGGTCAGGCCGTTGGGAAAGTCGCGAATGCCGAGAGAGGCGTTGGTAAACGAAAGCCTGCCGTCGACATCGGGTTGCTTCAGAGATCCACGAAGCCGGACGTTTAATGTTGACCGGCCGGATGACACGACGTCCGGCCGGAATGTGGAGATTGCCGCAAGGTTGACCTGGCCCCGAATCAAAAAATTCAACGGACTGTTCCGGCCTGGAGCAAAGGTTCCGAGCGCTTCGATGTTGGTGTCTTTGGCGATCAGACTGGCGCGCTCGATGGCAACTCCTTCGGGCGAAAGCCTGAGTCGCACGGGCCCATCATTGCGTACTGTCAAGTCCGAGGCGCTGATGCCCGCCGGCAGGTTTTGCTGCTTGGGCGTCAACCGGACGTCGGAAAGCGTCGCGCGTCCTGTCAGCTTTGAAGGTTCCAGCAGGGGACCCTCAACGTTGGCGGTTCCTGCGATCCGTACCAGGAACGGCAGTGGGCTCGCGGACTTGGTGGCTCGGTCAATGACGTTCTCGTCGAGCGAGAGGATCTGTACGAAACCGCTTCCCGGCAGGCCAGGCTCCAACTTCCAGCGGCTCTGAGCGGCGAGCGTGGCGCCGTAGATCTGGGCTTGGGCATCCAGCCGCAGAGTTCCCGCGGCAGAGGAAGCCCGGAGCTCGGCCAAGCCTGCATCGCGGGCGCGTGCCTCCCAGGTACTGTCGAGATCCACCAGATTCCATTGATCGCCATTCTTCCGCAGAGCGCCGCGGATTACGCCGCGAGCCATTACCGGCTCCCCGAGCGGCACATGGCGTCCGATGTCCCAGTTCAGCGCTTCGGCATCGAGCGTGAGTCTGTCAGGGTGCCATTCGCCGCTTGCGCGAATTCGATCGCGCCCGCGCGTGATCTCCATGCCTGAAATTTGGAGGTGGTTCCGCGATGCCTTGTATTCGGCATGCGCCAGATCGAAACGCTCCCCTTCGAACGATCCGCGCGCCACGCGAACGCTTCCGTCCACCCGCGGATCGGCAATGGTGCCGGAAAGCTTAGCTTCAACCGAACCAGTGCCGTCTATCGCAGCGGACACGATGCGGAAATCCTGATTCAGCCGCGCAAGCGCGACATCCTTCACCTCAACGTCGCCCGAAAGGGGCGCGTTCCGGTCTACGCTCCAATCGGCCAAGGGGATACGAATGGAACCGGTTGCCGAAAGATCGCGGCGCGCGAAGGACCAGCCCTGTAAATGAAGCTGGGAAGGTGTGGCGGCAACACGAGACCGCACATTTTCGATGGTTTGTTCTTGAAATCGAAGCGCCGACGCGGACAGTTCTCCGTCCAGTTGGGGAGCTTCTATCGTGCCGCGAACGCGACCGCGAAAGCGCGCCGGGCGGCCTTCGAGTGAAACCGGCAGTTCGGCGGGTACATCGGCGGAAAGCAGCCGCGCCGCCGGGAGAAGATCGTTCAGATTTGATGTTTCGAGATCGACCGAAAGCTGTGTATCGAGAGCGCCACTGATGTGCAGTCGGCTGCTTCCCAGACGAAGCTGGCTGTCGCCGAGCCGCAACTTGCTGTTTTCCAGTTCCGCGTGGATCGATCCGCCCACTGGCACCGGCCCGGCAACCGGTACGAGTTGAAGCTTTGCCGAGCCTGATGTGACTTTCGAAAGGCTGCCCGCAAGCCGTATCGGGCCGGAAACTCGGGCCGCTATATCGCCGGGAACTTCTATATTGGTGATCGTTCCTGCGAGATCGAAACTGCGATTGTCCACGATCGATGCATTGCCGGAGAAACGGCCGTCCAATGCCTCCACTACCATTTGCCGGAAGTCTGTCCGCGCCGCGGTCACGGTGAGTTCACCGCGGCCGGCAACTCCGCGCACCCGCTCCGCTCCCATGGAAATGTCGACGTTTCGGAACGAAACCGGGCCGGTAAGCTGCCAGGCGCCGCCGGGAGACATCGTTGCTGTGAGGGTTCCGGCGGCCGTTCCCCGATGCACCGCAGTTTGGCGCGCAGCCTTAGCCAGTTCCACCAGATCCGCCTCGGTTTCCGCGTGAATTTCGATGTGCGGCGCTTGCCAATTGGTAATGCTGCCGGAGAGTTTAGCCCGGGATGCCGGGGTATTTACCGCTGCCTCGAGAATGTGGAGGCCAGAGGCGGAAAGAGAAAATTTGCTTTCGAGCGTCACCGGCAACGGTGCTCCTTCCAGCTGGCCGATATCGAAGGACCCGCGGTAGCTGCGAGACGCGGAGTCAAAATTAATGAGCGCTTGTATGCCCCGGGCATGCAGATCAAGCGGGATCCGCTGCTCGTTGATACGTGCCTCGCCACCGGTAAGGGAGAGGTTGCCGATTGCCAGATTGACCAATGTTTCCGGAACGGATGTGTCTCCGCCGCGCATAGGAATATTGGTCGTCCCATCGGGGGCGACGATCACGTTTACCTCCGGCCTGTCGACTACGAGCGATTCCAGTTGCAGATTTGGTTGAAACAGCGATTCGATGGATAGATCGACTTCGAGCTTCGCTGCACGGAAAAGCGGAGCCTCCTCGGGCGCTTCGCTCCCACGCACGGTAACCGGTCCGGCCGCGAACAATCCGCGGCGCCAATCAAACGAAAAATCCTCCAGCGATACTTTCGTGCCGGTACGCTCTTCCACCAACTCCACCAGGCGCTTCTCGAGCACACTGGCCGCATACGGGGAGCTCAGGAACAGCAGGGCAGCCGCAATTCCGCCGAGCAGGCTGGCGGCGACCCAGGGAGTCCAACGCCTCATGGCTTATCTCCCTCGGCCTGCTGGAAGGCTTCATCGCGATACTGTATGTCCAGTTGAGTGCGTGTCACGCTTAGCCAGCGGTCGAGAAGCATGTTCAACTGGTCACCGCCAAGAATCTCCTCGATCTGGCCCCGGACGCGATTGAGGGGCGGTACAGGTTCGGTTTTGGATGACCACTGTGGAACAAACTTCTCGCGGTAATAGGCTCGTACGTCCTCCGGCACAACCTGAACGCCGGGCCGGAAGCGAAAGTCGATGAATTGGAGAAGGGCCACCTGCCAGGACAGCTGATCCCGCAAGTTGTCTTCCGACACCTGGTATTCCGTTAGTGCTTCCCGATACTTTTGCTGGTCGCCGCCGAAGCGATCCTTCTTCAGAGCCGTGAGAATCGGCTCCACCGTTCCGTTGCCATTTGCCTGGTAGTCGCTGAGTACCATCTCGCGCCGGATCAGGGCCTGCTCGATCAGCCGGTCCGCCGCACGGCGAAGGGCCGCTTCATCCATTATCAGCGGTTTGCCATCGATCAGGGCCGCTACGCGAAGCTGCAGCTTCACTTCGCTCAGAGCGATTACCGACGAGCCGACCGTAGCTGCGATGCGGTCGACGATCTCGGCGTTTGTCGCCGCTCCGAGCATCGCAACGAGCATTATCAGGCGCATTAGAATGTTTGCCCCAGCGAAAAGTGAAATTGAAATTGATTGATCCGGGTCAGCGTACGGTGCCCACCGCCAAACAGCAGCTCCTCGCGAGTGCCTTCGAAGCCGATGAACCGCGGTGAGTTGATGCTGTAGGCCAGATCGATACGGACCGGTCCGATCGGTGTACGGTACCGGAAGCCGAGCCCGACAGCCTGTACGGAATAGTCGAAATCCTGCAGATCGCGCTGGTTAAATCTGAAGCTCAGCGAGCCAATATTGGAAAAGACGTTGCCCATATCGTGAAATAGCACGGCGCCGAGGTTGTCCCCGTAAATGGGATAGCGCAATTCGTGATTGAGCATCAGGAGGGATTTGCCGCCGATGGGAAAGCCGGTTTCGAGATCGCGAGGTCCTGCCTGGTTTTCGGAGAAGCCGCGATGGCTGCTGGAGCCGCCGGCGAAGAACCGTTCGGGCAGTGGAATATCGTTCAGCGGCCCGCCGCGGAGTCGATCCTGAAAGCCGAACGTCACGCTGCGAGCGAAGATCAGATCTTTAGCGATTTCGTGATACGACGAGTTTCGCGCGAGAATGCGCCCGAAGTCGGATTGCGACCCGAGCGCACCCAGGGCCAGTCCGGCGTCGATGGAGTTGTAGAATCCCTTTCGAGACTCAATGGGATCGTCGCGGCGATCCTGAATGAACGTTGCAGCGGCAATGCCGAGGCGAACGGGCTGCGCAAGAAGCGGAATCAGCAGCGGCTGAATTTTCAACGAGTCCGGGTCGACGGAGACGCGGCGCAGAATATAACGGCCCTGGATTGTGTTTGCCCGCGACAGGCGGCGTGTCAACTGGATGGCAGCTTCCACCCGTGTCGCCGCGAAGGTCCGGACATCGCGTGAGTCATCGTACAGCGTACTGATGGCGAGGCTCAGATCGTCCTGGTCGCGAAAATGCGGTGCGAGGTAAGTTGCCTGCGCGCGCTTTTGGATGTTTGACAGACGACCCTGTATCGTGGCCGAGTGGCCCAGGCCCAAGAGATTACTTCGAGTGATGCCCGCGTTCAGCCGCGGGCTGAATCCGGTGGACCCGGCCGGAGAATCGAAGTTCTGAATACTTCCTCCGCCGATGCGGCCAACTTGCGCACCGACACCGATGTTGTAGGAGTATTTCTGCGATTCTTCCAACTCGAACAGGACGTACTTGAATCGCTCGTCACCGGATGGATTCTGTATGGCTGTATTCACGCGGGCGAAAATGCCTAAATCGTAGAGACGTTTCTGACTCTCCAACATTTCGCCGAGCGATAACGGATCGCCGGGTTTCAGGCTGATGCGATCGTAAACCAGCTTCGGATCGGTAGCCTTGATTCCGTCGACCAGTACGCGATTGACAAACCGCTGCGGCCCCTCGTTGATGTCTATGCCAATCGCGATTCGATTGTCCGGCATGCGTTCGGCCTGCCAATCGAATGTTGCTTCCGTGTAGCCTTGATCGAAATAGATATTCAGGATGGTTTCGCGGTCGATCGCGATTACCTGCTCGCTATAAGGCTGCCCTTCGTCCATCTGCATTCGCTCGCGGATGGCCTCCGCGGTTTCCTCATCCACACCCCGAATGGTGATGGCATCAACGACAAACTGTAGTCCTTCTTCGATAACAATGCTCGCCGTTTGCGATCGTTCCTTGTCGGAAGCAGAAGCGGAGACATCCGTCTCCACTTTCACATCAAGAAATCCGTTCGACCGGTAAAGAGAAGCGATGGCCGCGGCGTCTGCCTCGAAGAGCTGTTGGCTGAATCGCCCGCGCGGATATCGGATACGCGTGGCAGGCGTCACCGACATGCGCTCCCGGAGTGTGGCGTCGCCAAAGTACTCGTTTCCGGTGATATCGAGAGAAGTCAGCTTATATCGCGGGCCGCGATCGACGAAATAGCGGATGAATCGAGTGTCGTTTTCCTCGTTCTCTGTGAAGTGAACCTTGGCGTCGAAAAACCCCTTTCCGTAGAGATATGCCTGCAGTTGGCGTGACCCCTCGTTCAGCAGCTCATTGTCGACGCTGCGTTCCTGAAAGACGGGCAGCAGGGTCCGCTGAGTACGCTTGGCGATTTTGTAGCCCTCAACGTCAATGTCGACGCGAGGACCATCCACCACCTCGATGGACGGCACTGCGACGCCCAAGTCCGGCTTCCACTCCATTCCAGCCAAGTCCACTTTCGACATCAGAAGAGATTTCTTTTCGAGCGATCTTCTGATTCGTTGAATACCGGATTCGACACGAGACTCCGTAACAAGCCGGTAAGGGCCAAGACCCCACCAGCGCTTCCACCCGGAGGCCCGGATAATGTCGTCCGCCGTTCGTGAAGTGTCGCCGCTGATAATCGGATCGGCGAAGCGCGCCCGGCGCCCAGCGTCCACCTGGAACAAAACCTTCGCCTGTTGCGTTTCGTTGTCGCGCTCCACATCCGCAGTTACGGAGGCCTCATAAAGTCCGTTTTTGTTCAACAGGTTCTTCAGATTCTCAAGAGCCTGCGCCAGAGCCGCGTCGGTAAACTCCTCTCCGAGGCGAAACCGGGAGATATTTATGAGCTGCGTCTGGCTGGGAGGATCGGTAACGCCTTCCACTTGCTGGCCGCCCACGAACCAGCGGTTTACGGTCCGGAATGTGATGGCCACGCCACCCTCTGGCACCGTCTCCGCGTCCACGACGATGTCGATAAAGCGCCCGGAACCATAGAGGTTCTCGATTGCTTGCCGGATAGCCGTCGAGTGATACATATCACCCGGCTGTACGCCCACCTTTCGGTGGAGCTCGCCCGCCTGCAGGGGTTGACTGGGTGGATCGAAACGAACGGCGCGTATCACCTGGCCCTCGTATTCAGCCTCCGCGGCGCTAACGCCTTGAAAAACACCAGCGAATACCAGGAGTGCGGCCGCGCGGATGATGGCTGTGCCGCGTCGGATCACGCGATGCCATCATAGCAGTTAGAACCATGAGTTCCCTCAATCAGGACCGCTATTCCCGTCAAATCCGCTTTGAGGGCATCGGGATGGAAGGGCAGGAACGGCTGCTGAGAGCTTCCGTAGTGATCGCCGGCTGCGGCGCTTTGGGCACCTTTCACGCCTCGGCGCTCGCCCGGGCGGGAGTCGGACATCTGCGGTTGATCGACCGGGATTTTGTGGAGCCGAGCAATCTGCAGCGGCAGTGGTTGTTCGATGAAGACGATGCCCGGGATGGTACGCCGAAGGCCGCCGCCGCGGCGGCGCATCTCGCGAAAATCAATTCCGGCGTAGCGGTAGAGGCAAGAGTGGCCGATCTGACGCCGCGGAATGCCAACGAGCTTTTAGAGGATGCCGATCTGATTCTGGATGGTACCGACAATTTCGAGACGCGGTATCTCTTGAATGATTTTTCGATCCGGCATGGCGTGCCCTGGATTTACGGCGCGGCGGTGGGTAGCTATGGTCTGGCGATACCAGTGGTGCCGGAGCAAACGGCCTGTTTGCGCTGTGTCTATCCGGAGCCGCCGCGGGGGGTGCAGCCGACGTGCGAAACGGCCGGCGTGGTCAATACGGTCACCAGCCTGATCGCATCCTGGCAAGCATCTCTCGCACTGCGCATTTTAGTGGGCCATCAGCCGGACGCAACGATCACAACCGTTGATGTCTGGACCGGGCAGATCCGGCAGGTCTCCGCCCCGGCGCGCGATCCGGCGTGTCCGTGCTGCGTTCAGCGGCGGTTTCCGGAGCTTGAGATAGGAAGCCGCGAGCCAATTAGCCTATGCGGACGGAACGCGGTTCAGATTCACGATACCGATCGGCCCCTGGATCTTGATACGCTGCGAGACCGGTTGGCTCCGCTAGGTAAGGTGCGTGCCAACGACTTGGCGGTACGCTTCAGTTCCGAGGGATATGAGATGACGTTCTTTCCTGATGGCCGCGCAATCATCAAGGGCACCAGCGATCCCGGCGTTGCCCGGAGCTTGTATTCCCGCTACATCGGCGCATGAGTGGAGCCCCGGGCAAGGACTTCGAAGCAAAGTACGAACGCCTGCTGCGTCACCTCGAAGAGCTGGAACGGCGCATCGATACGATCGAAAATAGCCTGGTGTTTCGCGCTCTGCGAAGCATCGGCGGTAAAGCGCGGCAGCTGCGGCGGCGTTTCGGCCAGATGCTGTTGAGTTCGCCCTTCCACGGTATCTACGCCAAGGCCTTTCCAGCACCGCGTCTACGAAGGGAGGGCGAATATACTGCGTGGATTCGCGCGTGCGACGGACAGCTTCCTCCAGCGGAGTCGCTGCGGCAAGCATCGGCTGCGTGGGCATTCCGCCCGCTGATCAGCGTTCTAATTCCCGTCTACCAGCCGAATCGGGAATGGCTCGCCGCGGCGATTGAGTCCGTCAGGGCTCAGGCATACGAAGAGTGGGAGGTGGTTCTCGCCGTAGACGGCAGTGATGCCCAAGTCGCGGAGTCCGTACAGTCTTACGCCGCTCGCGATGTCCGTATCCGGTTTCACATTCTCGATCAGCGGGGTGGTATCAGCGCGGCGTTGAATTCCGCCGCCGCACAGGCCCGGGGCCAATACCTCGCATTTCTCGACCAGGACGATCTTCTGGCGGCGCAGGCGCTGCATTTCGTGGTGGAGGCGATGCAGGCGGAGGCTCCGGTTATCGTTTACAGCGACGAGGACTACATCGACGGCCAGGGGTCGCCGGTGCGGCCGAACTTCAAGCCGGGATGGTCGCCCGAACTGCTGATGTCCTGCATGTACATGGGCCATCTGTTGGTGATCCGGAAGGATCTCTTCGACGTCCACCGCGGTTTTGACTCCGCCTATGACGGTGCGCAGGACTACGACCTGGTGCTGCGGATCACTGACGATGGCCGTGCGAGCGTGCGTCACGTAGACCGTGTGCTGTATCACTGGCGCCTGCATGCCGGTTCGACGGCGATG
>CAYTVP010000106.1:8505-12466 GCA_964441675.1 uncultured Solibacteraceae bacterium
ACGGCGATGACCCCGGAAGCCAAGCCCTATGCGCAGAAGGCCGGTCGCGCGGCGCTGCAAGCGGCTGTGGTCCGCCGGGGGCAGCCGGACGCGATCGTTGCTGACGGGCCGATCCCAAACAGCTTTTTCATCAAGCGGCCGCTGACAGCCGGGCCATCCAGTTTGAGCGTGATCGTCTGCTCCCGGTCAAGCCGTCTGGTGGAGCGATGCCTGACCGCCCTTCGAGCCACCACCGCGGCGACGCGGCTGGAGATTGTCGTCGTGCATCACCAGGACGGCAACGATGCGGCAATCGCGGAGGTGTTCAGCCGGTTCGGCTGCGTTGTCGAGGCGTATTCCGGCGAGTTCAACTTCGCGGAGATGAACAATCGCGGCGCCGCGCGAGCTACGTCGCAGGTGCTCCTGTTCCTGAACGATGATGTGATTGCGACGCAGGCGGGGTGGGCCGAAGTGCTTCTTTCGCAGCTAGGCCGGCGCGAGGTTGGCGTAGTGGGTGGCCGGCTGGTATACCCGGATGGATCCATTCAACATGCAGGTGTCGTAGTCGGAATCGGCGATGGCACCGGACATATTGCCCGCGGCGAGTACAGAAGCGATCTGTGGCCATGGCTCGATCTGGTTCGGGATGTGTCCGCTGTTACCGGCGCTTGCCTTGGGGTCCGGAGTGAAGTTTTTCGCGACATCGGTGGTTTTTCGGGAGACTTCCCGGTGAATTACAACGACATTGATTTCTGCCTGCGTGCCAGGGCCGCCGGATATCGGGTAATTGTGGATCCGCGCATTTCGCTGACTCACGAAGAATGCCAAACGCGGCGCGGCGGTACTCGCCTTGTGGAACGAGAGCGCTTTCTCGACCGCTGGGAGCACACAATCGGTCAAGGTGACGCGTTTTATACCAGCGCGCTTGCGCCGACCGAGCGCATCACGCTGGCGAGGCGGTAACTAATCGGGGCGACTCAAGCCCAGGCTGAAGTCTTCCGAAGTTGTGGTCAGGTTGGGATTGTAGAAAGGATCCGCCTCGATTACGGCCTTCCATTTTCTGCGCAGCGCCGCCGATTCTTCCGGACGGGGATCGAGGTCCCGAATGGTCTTCGAAAGGGCCTCGTAATGATAAAGATTGGCATGAGGCGTATAGATCACGCGGTAGCCACGGGCACCAATCTTCAGGCACAAATCAATGTCGTTGTAGGCGACCGGAAAATCGATCTCGTCAAATCCGCCGGCCTCCCAAAACACATCGCGGCGGCACATCAGGCAGGCACCCGTAACAGCACTGACATTGCGAACAATGTCGGGAAAGTCGAAGAAAGTACGGTCTTCTCCGAACAGGCCTTTGAACGAATGTCCGCAGATTCCGAAGATGCCCATTGTGACACCGGCGTGCTGGATGCGGCCATCGGGATAGAGCAACCGCGCGCCGACGGCGCCCACCTCGGGGCGAATCGCATGTTCCACCATTGCTTCGAGCCAATCGTTGTCGATGGCGGCGGTATCGTCATTCAGGAACAGCAGAATCGGCGACGTGCATTCCCTGGCCGCACGATTGCAGATGGCGGAGAAGTTGAACGGCTTGTGCCGGTGATCGATGTAACGGACCGGCCGCCCAACCACGCTCCGTTCGAAGCAAAAAGATTCCACCGCGCCGGCCTTTGAGTTGTCGACGACGACGACCTGAGCGTTCGGGTACTTCGAAGTTCTCGAGAAGGCCTCGAGATTTCGTTTCAAGACATCCACTTTCCCGCCGGAGGGAATGATCACGCTAACCTCGGGCGGGGGCTCCGGCAACTGATATCGCACCCGCCAGCGGCCGGGTTGCCGCCCTTCGGTGACCTTCGCCGGAATTCCGGACTCGCGAAGATGGTCTTCGACGACTTTGCGCGAGGACCGGAAAGCGTCCTGCTCCCGAAACGACGCTCGCTGTATGTCGGTCACGTCGACTTCCGTTCTCCAGTGATAGAGGACTTTCGGAATATGGTGGATTCGATCCGTCAGACGGCTCATGCGAAGCAGGATGTCGTGATCCTGACTGAGGTCCACTTCGCTTCGGAATCCGCCAGCCGCGAGGGCGATCTTACGCCGGAATACCAAAAGGTGGCATACGTAGTTCTCCGCCAGGATTAAGTCCGGCGACCAATCCGGTTTGAAGAACGGCTTGATCCGAGTGCCCTCGCGATCGACGTAGTCCTCATCGGAATAGAAAATATCGACATCCGGATGCCTGTTGATCGCTTCGACGACATGGAAAAGCGCATCGCGCGCGAGCATGTCATCGTGATCCATCAAGGCGATGTACTCGCCCGTGGCTTCGCGAAGTGCCGCATTACTGGCTACGGAGATGCCGCCATTGCGGGGAAGACGCGTCACTTGGACGCGGGGATCGCGAGCGGCGTCGTCGAGAATCGCCGGAATCCAATCTTTAGCGGAACAGTCGTCAGCCAGGCACAGCTGCCACTTCTCATAGCTTTGGCTGGTCACCGATTTAATGGCGGCAAGCAAAATCGCCGGATCGGTATTGTAGACGGGAACCACGATGCTGATTACCGGTTGATGCGTCATCTGACGGATCCGCGCCCGGATTAACGCGCGGTTCGACTGCTCATTCTCGGCAATCCAGCGGTGGTATTCGTCACCGGGACCGGCGCTGTGATCGATGGTAAGGCGCGAGCGCAACTCGGCGGTCTCCGGTCCGTACACAGCGCGCAGGACAAGCTCATGCTCGCCTTCGGGCAGCATCAGGCAGTCGATTGTTCCGGAGAACCCGGCGTTGACAGCATTCGGATAATCCGTGAAGACTCGGGCGACGTCCGGCCGAAACAAGCCGCTTCTCAATGGCTGAGGAGGCAGCAGTCCGGGGACCTCAAACTCGACGCGGTCCACCGGTCCGGATGCGATGGCCCATCCGGTCATCGGCACGGTGCCCGCCAATGGTCCATTGCCCACAGGCTGCTCGAGATGAATCCGAATCGGAAGGCGCGTGCCGTTACCGGAGGATTGGACGCTGGCGCGAACCCGTCCCATCCAGGCGGCTGTGCGATCCGCAACGCCGCCGCCCCAAACCAGCGTGCGCCAGATGCGGCTGCGCAGAATGCTTTGCGCGTCCTTGAAGGCGTGGCTTGCACGAAATTGAACCTGCGTCAGCCTGGAATCGAGCTTGCGCGATCGCGCCTGGTGTTGCTCCTGCAATTCCTCCAATGCTTCCTGCAGTTCGAGGACGGAGCGTTCCAGCTCCGCCAGGCGAGCCTGCAATTCTTGCTGGCCGCTGTTCATTTGCAAACGACTGGGACTTGTTTGAGGCGTTGACAAAAGACTGAGAATAACTCCAAGGTCGATTTTACCCTTGCCCGGCAACCAAAACCGGAACTAGGCAATTCTAAGAACAGGATCAAAAAACCACGCCCAGGCGTAATCTCCCTTGTTGCTATCGGCCAGGCTGGTCGTGAGCTCGACGTGGCATTTGCCGGAATAGAAAATAAACGGAACGCTCCAGGAGACCCGTTGAGCGCCAGAGAGCTGCCGCGAATCCTCCACCACTAAGGACCCTTGCTCGTCCACAATCCGTACAGAGAAATTAACCGAGGGCGCTTCTGGATGCTCCAATGCGATCTCGGTGTGGAAAGAGTCAAAGCCCGCCAGTTCAATATCGAAAAACGTACATCGCGTCACGCTTGGCCCGCTTGGATGGAGGAACACGCCTTGTCTCCCCGGATCGAGATGCTGTGCAAATGGCCCGCTCAAAACAATCCGGAAGCTCTTTACTTCCTGAAGGAGCGAGAATTTTTCGGACGCCGCTGAGGGCTTATCCCGAGTAGTATTCAGAACCTTGGCCCGGTCGAGCAACACCGCATTCTCAGCCGACAACCGCGAGACCGACGCAGCCAAATCCCGATACAGCGGAGCCACCTGGATGTTCTCGCCGCCGAGCCGGTTCACGATACCCAGAAACTCCGCCCGCCGTCCGGGA
>CAYTVP010000107.1:0-11662 GCA_964441675.1 uncultured Solibacteraceae bacterium
GGTCGATGACGTAGCGGAGATCCGGATCGAGGTGGTCCGGCGGCAGTTGCATGGCCTTCTTGCGCAGCTCTTTCAGCGTTCCGCCTTCCGGCTCGCGGCCTTTGGCGATGCCGGAAATCGGATCTGTGCTGACGCCAAATACACCGACAGGCTTACCGGTGATGCGATGAAACGCGACCGCGTGATTGGCGGCGGGAAATCCGGAACCGGAACCGGACAGATACAGATCGGCCTCTTGCCAGGCCTTGGCAAGCTCAGGCGTTGTCGGCTTATTGTTCGCGTCGAGCGAGCCTTCGGCAATCTTGAGCTTCGGAAAGTTTTTCGTCAGCAGCTCACGGGAACCATGTCCCAGCTGGCCGGGCCACAGCGTAATCTCCGCCTCGGGAAAGTATTTCTGAAGAAGGCCGAGCGCCCCCGGCGTATGCCCGATATCGCCGATATTTACGCTTTGCCAGGAACTGCGCAAAAGAATCTGCGGAGCACGATCCGGCTTCGCAGCGAAACTACGTCGGCTAAATAGCGCTCCTGCGCCGACGAAAGCGCGCCGGCTGACGGGTCGAGCGAAAATCATGTCAGTCATCTTCTCATCGCTCGCGCAGTCTAGCTCTCGTCCTCATACATTGTCTCGTCCTCATACATTGATGGATACGCCGTCTTCATCTCGGCGGCCTCCTCCAAAGCGTCGCCGATCTGCACCAGCGGTCCCTGCCCGATTCCCGGACAGTATCGCGCGGTGCGCCGCCACTCGGCGCGATTCCCGATCAGGTCCGGCCAGTAGGGAAACAGACGGCATTGTACCGGCTTTACCGGATGGACGCGGCAGCCGCCGGTTTCGAGAAAGTGCCATTGTTTTCCCCGCGGCTTGCGCAGGCGCAAGAGGTGACGGGTACGATACACGTACCGCCGCTCGAACTCCTCGGGTGCGAGGCGTGTGAATCGCGCCATGTTCTCGAGATCGGCCTCAGTGAGGTAGACATAGCCTTCCACTTCGCAGCAACGCGTGCAGCCACGCTGGCATTCAAACCGCAAGGTGCCGGGCGGATCGGATACTGTATCTTTCACCGGGCGAAACCTTAGCATATCGCCCTGGAAGGAAGACTCCACAAGGAACTCGCTGGTACACTTTCGGCAAATGGTGTTCGAAATGCGCCGTTCAACCCACCGTTCAACCCGAAGAGCGATACTTGTTCTTCTGGCAGGAGCCATTCCCTTACTCGCCATGCCCCTTGATGACGATGAAATCTGGAAGCATTTTCTTTCCTGGCTGAAGCAGGCGGAACCATCCGAGAATCCTGCCGCGCTTTTTCGGAGTTACAGCGCCAGCCTCCAAGCAGCAGGCGTTTCGCCCGCGGAGATCGACGAACGGCGGGCCGTTATCCAGACGTTCATGCGAACGCACGAGGACGGATGGCAGCTGATATTCAACAAGATTTATGCCGGCGCTACGCCCGGCTTTTCGACCGAGCCGACCGCCCTCCTCGCCGCGGCAATTGAGAACGTGAAGCCCGGCCGCGCGCTCGACGCGGGAATGGGACAAGGCCGAAATGCCGTGTTTCTCGCCAAGAAAGGCTGGGATGTTACCGGATTCGACCTCTCCGATGAAGGGATCGCCATTGCCAAGAAGAACGCGACCGCCGCTGGCGTAAAGCTCAAGGCACTCCGCAGGAGCAGTGACAGCTTCGATTACGGCCTCTCGCGGTGGGATCTGATTGTCGCCACCTATGTGCCGTTCCCCTTGACGACCGATCTCTACGCCAACAAGCTCTTGAATGCATTGCGCCCCGGCGGACTCTTAGTGATCGAAAGCTTTGCCTCCGATACGAATGCTCCAAACCGCCGGCCCGTTGACATCGACCCCAACGCGCTGCTGAAAGCATTGGAGCCGTTTCGTATTGTCCAGTTCGAGGACGCCGAGGGCGATTCGGAGTGGGTGCCGCAGAAGACCCGCCTGGTACGGATCGTCGCGCAGAGGAAATAGGCCGGGAAGCCTAAGACTCGCCCGCCAGCTCGATCATCCTCTCCATACACTTGTGCGAAGCGGGGACGTTGACTTCCGGCCCCTTCAGCGTGTGGGTTTCGAGACCCACGCAGCCTTCGTATCCGTCTTTCCGAAGGGCGCGGAAGATCCCGGCCCAATCCACGGGATTCCCCGGGCCGATCAGTCCTTCGGCCTTGACCTGTATATTAGCCAGTCGCGTTTTTGGGATGAGCGAGTAGCCAAGCGGAAAAACACCCTTCTCGCCCCGGGAGACGGAGTTCTGCGGGTCCCAATTCAATTGCAGTCCTGGAACCCTTTCGAGAAGTGCTACTGTTTCGGCCGTCGTGGCGGTATTCGTTGCGTTTTCGTTTTCGACACACAGGACAATCCTGCTTTTCGCAGCCTCGGCCACCATGCCACTGTACGCCTCCGACAACCGCGGCAGCAGCGCCGCCGGATCGGCCACGCGCCAGAACGTGAATCCGCGAATCCGCGACACGCCCAAGGCATGAGCTGCCTCAATCGTACGCTTCAACGTATCGTCGCGCTGCGCGTAAAGCTTTTCTGGCGTTAATCCCTCCCGCGCGTACAGATTCTCGTAGAAATCCTCCTTGGCTACGGCAGCAGTCCCCGGCAGAGTGAACTTCAGCAGCGCCGAGTTGTAGAAGGACACACCCAGCCCGGCGTCATCCAGCTTGCGCCGCATGTCCTTCAGAGTGGCCGCTGAGGCGGGCCGGTAAGCGCGAATCTCAACCCATTTCAATCTGTGATGCTTTGCGAAAACGATCGCCTCGTCCAGCGTGCCGATCTCGTCGGTCAAAATGCTCAGCCGGGTGCGATCCATGCTCGCCGAGCGTAGTGGGAGAGCGGCAAGGGTCAGGGAAAGGGCGCGCCGGCGAGTGAGCATATATGGCACTTTATCGTGAATGCTTGCGCCTTCCGAGGGGCCCGCCGTGCGTCTCAGCCTCGAAACCATCGGCGCTGCCCGGCGTCATATAAAGTAGATCCATATATCGAGGCGCCCCGACCCAATAGATGCGTCGCAACTTCGTCATTCTTCTGGTTGCTGTTGTTGTTAGCGGCGTTGCCATTGCCGGCGGCCGCGTTTGGAACCGGTGGCAGGTTCGATCGCTGGCGGCGGATTCCGGCGGCGTCCACTCAGCCACTATTTATCCCAGCGGTGTTCCCTCGGTACGACTCCCCGGCTATGTCTTCACAGGCGTCATCGCCACCTTCGAAGACGAGTTATTTGCCTATCTGATGTATCAACACCACCGGCAGTCCAGCGAGTTTGCCGGGGACCAGTTGCTGTTGTGTTACCAGCCGGGCACTCCGAATCCCATTTATGAGGTGCTGCTTGTCAATCGCGGCGATTTTCTCGATGGAATCGATCGTTTATCCCAGCTCTACGCGGCCGGAAAGATAGATCGGATCGAATGGCGGGAGTTGCCGAAGACTATACTGGAGCGCTACGCCAGACAAACCCGCTTATTCGTTTCCGCCTACAATCTGCCGCCGCGCCGGGCGTTTGACCAACTGCCCCGGAACGAACTGCGGCGGCTGGTAAAGACCTTCGTTCGGTACAAATCGACCACAGACCCTCGTATCCTTCGAAATATCGAGCCTGTGCCCAAGCCGCTGTCCCCGCAGGAGGCACACGTTTTGGCGGGAGATGTCATCGCGGTGGCCAGCTTCTATGACCTTCCCCTTGAGTTCTTCTTGGGCGTGGGTGCAATGGAGAACAATTATATGAATGTCCGCGGCGATCTCGAGCACTCGATCTGGAAGCGGCGTCCGGCCAAGGACGATATCGTTCTCCAACGCCGCCGAGGACGGGTTCGCGTATTGAATGATGCCGCCGGACCTTGGCAGATCACTCGCGAGACCTTGCGCTACGCCCACCGCCTTTATCTGAAAGACACCCGCGACTACACTCTTCTGCCGGAACATCTGCGACCGGTTCAAGGAAAAGAGCTGATATTGAGCGATGTGCCGGTGGAGGTTCTGACTACATATGCCGGCTTGATTCTTCGAGATCTGCTGGATCGCTTTAATGGAGATGTACAGCTGGCCATTGGGGCCTACAACGGTGGCGAGGATCACCCCAATATGCAGTATGAAGCCGGTGTCCGTGCCGCAGCCGCGCATGCACGGCGAATCATGGAACAGGCAGCAGCTCTTTACGGCCAGTCTGCAGCCGCTACGACGTGGCTTTCTCCGCATTAACCCGGCAATTTAGGCCTCAGCGGTGGACTCCCAAGTGGCCTAAACGCGGTACACTAGTATCAGTCTTTGACCGCATCCGTTTTTACCTGCGTTTGCCTTGTGGCAGCCCTCGTACCGACTCCTCTCCGGTTCCGGTCTCACAGTGCAGTCCCACAGAGACAATTCTCTATTCTAGAAAGTACCTTCTCATGACCAATATTTTTGTCGGTAATCTCAGTTTCCGCACCACGCAGGATGAGATTCATTCTTTGTTTGCTAACTACGGAGCGGTGGAGCGTGTCAACGTTGTCACCGATCGCGAGACCGGTATGGCTCGCGGTTTCGCCTTTGTTGAAATGACGGAGCGTCAGGACGCCGAGAACGCGATTTCGCAGCTCAACGGTACCGAGTTGAACGGCCGCGTGATGAACGTGAACGAGGCTCGCCCGAAGCCGCAGGGTGGCGGCGGCGGCGGACGTCCCTCTTACGGAAATGGCGGCGGCGGTGGCGGTTCCCGCCGGCGCAGCAGCCAGTCACGCTGGTAAGATTTTGTTGTCCGATCGGAGGGCGCTTGTCGCCCTCTCGATATAGCCTCTCGTTAGCGAAAGGCTGGGTAATTTTTGTCTCCGGACATCGAGGAGCATAATCGCAACCTCAACAACAATAAAAAGGAGCAGTGCACATGGCCGGTCGCGGACCGCAAACCTTCCACAAGCGGCAGAAAGAGCAGCAACGCAAGGAAAAGCGATTGGAAAAATTGGAGCGTCGGCTGCAGCGCAATCAGGCGGCGAAGACGGCGAAGGAAACCGGCGTAGGCGTCCAAGAGGACGATGATCTAATTGACATCAGCGAGATCGTTCAAATGGACGACTTTCCTCTCGGCAATCAGGAACCGGAATAACGCATTTTTTAAATTTTCTTAAACAAATGGCAGTTGCGTTGCAATGCCATGAATAGTGCGTACGATACTGTTGGCCAGTTTACTCTGTCCAACTCAGCTGGCATTCTCTCAGACGAACTCGCGGTTCGTCGACTTCAATCACCATATGTGGTACTCATACTCGGGAGACCATCCGTTTTCTTCCGGGCCCTGGGGACTTCACTTTGATACCCAATGGCGGCGTTCCGACTTGGGCATCGATTGGCAACAGTATCAATTCCGGCCTGGCCTAAATTATGCGGTTTCTCCCTCGGTGTTGCTTACGGTAGGATACGCGTTCACGAAATCTTATCCGTATGGTGACTATCCCTCGCGGGACAGCATACCGGAGCATCGGATCTACCAACAGGGCTTGATCAAGCAGAAGTGGGGGCGGGTTCCTCTTCAACACCGTATCCGTCTTGAGCAGCGGTTTGTCCAGTATGCGGACCCACAACCGCGAACGTGGACATACCAGAATCGCTTTCGGTATCAATTAAAAGCTGACATCCCCCTCAGCAAAAACGAAATCGGCAACGCTGTATGGTACGTGCCTGTCTATAACGAGATACTGATCGGCATTCCCCCGAATTACGGCGCCCGGCCGTTCGATCAGAACCGTCTCTTCGCCGGCATCGGTAGGGCGTTTGGGGCAGCGAAAGTAGAAGCGGGATACATGAATCAATTCATCAGTCAGCGAAACGGACGCATCTTCGAGCTAAACAATACCCTTTTTGTGACGATTACCTCAGACGTCTCAATCCCGCGGTTTTGGAGCGATTAGGGATTCATGCCGCGGGCAGCGGCCGCCGCTTTTCCAACTCCTCTACCGAGACAACATTGGCCCGTTTCGCCCAAGCTCGATACAGCACTTCCAATTGCTCGACTCGTTCGCCGTCAGACGCCGCAAGATCGTTCAGTTCGCAGCGATCCTGGCGGATGTTGTAGAGCTCCCATGGCCCGCCGCGCCGCGCGGCCAGTTTCCAATCGCCCAGGCGAACTGCGCGGTTGCCGATATGCTCCCAAAACAGAGGCTCCGTGCGAGGAAACGGGCGGCCGCGCAGCGATGGAATCAGTGAGACTCCTTCCAGAGGTTGAATCTCGCGTCCTGAATATGACCTGGGATACTCCGCTCCGGTGGCATCCAGCACGGTCGGCATCAAATCGATGAAATGACCAGTCTGCGGCAGCAGACGGTTTCCCGCAATGCCCCCAGCCGGCCACCGAGCGACAAGCGGACTTGAGATCCCACCTTCATGGACCATGGATTTGTAGAGACGGAACGGCGTGTTTGAGGCATTCGCCCAGCCGACTCCATAGCTCTGGAACGTATCCGCCGGGCCGGGATCGATCGAGGGAACGTTGCCATAGTTCACTACCCTTCCCCCGGTCGTGTGGACTTTTCCTTGAAGGTTCCGAAAGTTCGGTTCTATTAACTCCGCACAGCCGCCGTTGTCGGCGACAAACAGTACAAGCGTATTGTCTTCTTCGCCACGGGCACGGATTTTCGCCAGTACCCGCCCGATACCTTGATCCATGCGATCGATCTGCGCGGCATAGACCGCCATGCGATGCGCTTCCCATTCACGGTGCTCCGTCTTGTCCCAGGCAGGAACGTCCGGATCCCGTGGACTGATTCCCCATCGCTTGTCGACGATCTTCATGCGGAGCTGGCGTTTCAGCCGGCTCTCTCGAATACGATCCCATCCTGCCAAATATCGTTGCTTGTACTTGCGGATTTCCGGTTCGAGAGCATGGAGCGGCCAATGAGGAGCGGTATACGGCAGATAAAGAAAGAATGGCTGACCGGCCTTCCGGTCGTCCAGAAAGTCGATCGCGTGCTGAGTGAAGGCATCCGTAAAGTAGAAATTGTCGCCTTCCGGAACAGCAGGCTGATCGTCGAACGCCATCACGCGACCCGGATCGAGGCTGAAGTAGTTACTTCCTCCGCTCACCAGACCGTAGAATCGGTCGAAGCCACGATCCACCGGCCAGTGCGGCCGCTTCTCGCCGACGTGCCATTTTCCAGACATCAGCGTGCGGTATCCGGCGGGCCGAAGGGCTTCGGCGATTGTGACGCAGCGATCATTGAGAAAGCCGCGATAGCCAGGCAGGCCATAGTCCTCCACCATGCGTCCTACGCCGGCTTGATGAGAGTAGAGCCCGGTCAACAAAGCGGCCCGGCTGGGGCAGCAGCGTGCGGTGCTGTACATGCCGGTAATCCGGGCACCGCTCGCTGCCAGGCGGTCGAGATTCGGAGTCTCGACTTCACCTCCATAGCAGCCGATATCAGAGAATCCCATATCGTCCGCCATGATCAATAGAACGTTGGGGCGATTGGGAGCGGCGAAGCAGCCTCCACCGGCTACACCAACCGTCATCCCGCCAAGAAATGTTCGCCGATTCATGCCTCTAACCGAGGCAATTATCGCAATTCCGGCAGTCGAGTGAGAGACGTTAGAGTTTGGCGCGTACCCAGACGGCGTGGTGATCCGAAAAGGAAGCCGGCTCGATACTCGCGTCAAGCGGTTCCATCTCACTTAGAAAGATCCAATCCAGGTGGCTGCCGAATCTCCGGAAGGTCTTCACGGACTGCGGAAAGGGCGTACCAAAACCGCGCTGCCGCATCGTTTCGCGAATCATCAGGTGATGAACCGGACCGAACGGCAAGGGGACGACGTTGCCGAGCCAGAACAGCTCGTTGGTATTGAAGTCGCCGCCAATCATCTTGGGTCCGCTGTAGCAAGAGGCATCATCCATGACTGGCTGCAACTGGCTCAGCCGTTCCTGAGCGTTGATTCGCGTGTCGAGGTGTACATTCCAGACACGGACATCGCCCCACGGCGTGCGGACCGTGCTGGCCATCGAGAATCGTTTCCGCGACCGAAACCGGAGATCGCAGGCCTTTAGGTTGCTGACCGCTACATCAACGACGGGATACCGGCTCACAATCGCAAGACCCTGATCGATGCATCCCGGCGCGGCCGTAAACGCCACGGAGTATCCTAACCGGTGAGCCAACTCGTCGGCTACGCTCGGCTTTCCGTCCACATGCCGCACTTCCTGGAGCAGATACACGTCAGCCTCGCGTAAGCGCGGAGCGCGATCGAGGGAATGAAAAACTCTGGCGACGTCGGCTTCCTTTGCCATGTTGAGCGTGACCGCAGCAATTGTGCGGTCTGCCACGGCAGGCGCAGGGTTCGGCGCGATCGCGGCAGGTGCAATTAGCCCTACGAGCGGCACGATGATAGCGATTCCAAGGATGGTTTTAGACAACGCAGTATTTGTTTAGACGTTTTCGGGCTACTCACGGTTGCGAATTTAGCGATTCGGCGGCAACGGGCTGACCGGTAAAGGTCAGCCCGCCGGTAGCGCGATCGTAATCGGCCGTCACCGTCTCGCCATCGTGTAACGCGCCCGCCAGCAACTGCTTTGCAATCGGCGTCTCCACTTCCTTTTGGATCGCCCGTTTCAGCGGACGAGCGCCATAGGCCGGATCGTTGCCGACACGCACCAAGTGCTGCCTGGCCGCCTGTGTCAAATCGAGCGCAATGTTCCGCTCGGCCAACCGCTTGCGTAAGCCGACCAATTGGATCTCGACGATCTCTTCCAGATGCTGGTCCGACAGGGCATGGAAGACAATCGTCTCGTCGACGCGATTCAGAAATTCCGGCCGGAAGAACTTTCGCAACTCCTCAAGCACCGACAGTTTCATCAGCTCGTACTCGCCGCCCTCGTAGCTGCCACGGAACTCTAGGATCCGATGGCTTCCGATATTTGAGGTCATCACGATGATGGCATTCTTGAAGTCCACCACACGTCCTTGACCGTCTGTCAGACGCCCATCGTCGAGAATCTGCAACAACACGTTGAAGACATCGGGGTGCGCCTTCTCGATCTCGTCGAACAGGATCACTGTATAGGGCCGCCGCCGCACCGCTTCGGTCAGCTGACCGCCTTCATCAAAGCCGATGTAACCCGGAGGCGCTCCGATCATGCGCGATACGGAGTGTTTTTCCTGATATTCCGACATATCTATGCGCACCATCGCGCGTTCGTCGTCAAACAGATAGTCCGCAAGCGCACGTGCCAGCTCGGTCTTTCCAACACCGGTCGGCCCCAGGAAAATGAAGCTGCCAATCGGCCGGTTGGGATCTTTCAAGCCCGCGCGAGCACGCATGACGGCTTCGGCTACTGCCTTTACCGCTTCGTCTTGACCGATAACACGGCGGTGCAACTCGGCTTCGAGCGACAACAGCTTTTGCAGCTCGCCCTCAAGCAGCTTGGTCACCGGCACGCCCGTCCATCGCGAAACGATATGGGCGATATCTTCTTCTGTTACTTCTTCCTTGAGCAGCCGGTTCTTCGAGTCCGCTTGACTTTCGGCTGTCCGCTTTTCTTCCGTTTCCAGATCCTTCTGCAACTGGATCAACTTGCCGTACTTTAGCTCGGCCGCACGGTTCAGATCGTATTCGCGCTCGGCACGCTCGATGTCGAGCTTCACAGTCTCCAATTGTTCCCGCAGCGAGCGAACTTTATCGACGCCGCTTTTTTCCGCTTGCCATTGTGTCTTCAGTTCATCCGCTTCGGCCTTCAGGGTCGTCAGTTCCTCTTCGATACGACCCAACCTCTCCGCCGAGGCGGTATCGGTTTCCTTCTTCAACGCCTGCCGCTCGATCTCCAGCTGCATGATTCGCCGGGTCGCCTCATCCAGCGACGACGGCATCGAATCGATTTCGGTACGCAGCTTCGCAGCCGCTTCATCCATCAAGTCGATTGCTTTGTCCGGCAGGAAGCGATCGGAGATATACCGGTTCGACAACACAGCGGCAGCCACCAGAGCCGCGTCTTTGATCCGCACACCATGGTGCACCTCGTACCGCTCCCGCAATCCACGCAGGATCGAAATCGTATCTTCAACCGATGGCTGATCCACCAGCACCGTCTGGAAACGGCGTTCGAGTGCCGGATCTTTCTCGATGTACTTCCGGTATTCGTCGAGCGTTGTTGCGCCGATGCAATGCAATTCTCCGCGTGCCAGAAGCGGTTTCAACAGATTGCCGGCGTCCATTGAGCCTTCGGTCTTCCCCGCCCCGACGACGGTATGGAGTTCATCGATGAACAGAACGATCTCACCGTTCGAATCGGTGACTTCCTTCAGTACCGCCTTCAAACGCTCCTCGAATTCGCCACGGTACTTTGCGCCGGCGATCAGAGATCCCATGTCGAGGGCCACGACACGCTTGTTCTTCAGTCCCTCCGGCACGTCGCCGCGGACGATTCTCTGCGCCAGTCCTTCGGCAATGGCCGTCTTGCCGACGCCGGGTTCGCCAATCAGCACCGGATTGTTCTTGGTGCGCCGGGACAGCACCTGGATCACACGGCGGATCTCCTCGTCGCGGCCAATGACCGGATCCAGTTTCCCTTCGGCAGCCATCTTGGTCAGGTCGCGCCCATATCGCTCCAACGCTTCGTAGGTCGCCTCGGGATTCTGGGTAGTAACACGCTGCGTGCCGCGTACCTGCGTGATCGCGTTCTCGAGCTTCTCCTTGGTCAGTCCGCTTTCTCGAAGTGCCCGGCCCGCCGCGCCCTGGTCGGCAAAGGCCGCGGTCAAGATATGCTCGACGCTGACAAAGTCGTCCTTTCGCTTTTTGGCGTCATCCTCGGCGTCCGCAAAGACCTTGGAAAAACGCGTCGTGACATAAACCTGATCCGGTGTTCCGGATGCGCCGGCAACCTTTGGAAATTTGGCAACCTCCGCCTCCAGCCGGCTTCGGAGCGATTCTACATTGACGTTTGCCCTTCGCAGGAGGGTCGATGCGAGACCGGCTGGCTGATCCAACAGAGCAAGGAGCAGGTGCTCCAGGTCGACTTGCTGCTGATTATTCTTCAGCGCCACACCCTGGGAAGCACGGATGGCTTCCTGAACTTTTTCAGTGTAGCGATTGGGATCCATGGGTTTATGGTATCGATTTAACTTATTACCGTCAACTAATCTTAGTGTTAATTGCTCATATTAACGCTCGGATACCAGCCGCGATCCCAGGGAAACGCCACGGTGGGCCTGTTGGCATACCGGGTCATCTTAAATTCCAGGCGCGAACCGGTGCCCGGCTCCAGCCTCACGGTCAGCACAGTCCCTCCAATGACGGTGTTTTTTCCATCCACGGCCACCGAATCGAAGCGGTGTTCCCCGTATCCGCCCGCCTGCACCACCACTTCGCGAGCCTCGATGGGGTTTATGTTTACCAGGGTCAAAGTCGCCGAATCCGGCCCCATTTTCTCTACAAGCGCTCCAATATCCTCCGGCAGGCCCGCTCTCCGCCGAACTGGATCGAAATAGCGGAAGCGGCTATGGAGCGTCCAGATTCGCGACGGTGTCATATATGCGCCGAGTGTCAAATAAGCCAGAGAATTTGTCGTGGCGGGATTGTAGTCCAACAGGTAGTCCGCCAGCCGCGAGTCGGCAGTCGTCCGATCGGTGCGGATCGCTTCCATTCTTTCCCGGATGCGCAGAAGATCCGCCTTGAGTACCTTCTCCGGAAAATCCGGAATCTTGC
>CAYTVP010000107.1:11672-12432 GCA_964441675.1 uncultured Solibacteraceae bacterium
GCCGTCGAGATACGCAAGCCATGGAAGGGAGCGGTCCGCCTCGGTATATCCTCCGGACCGCGCGTTGACATTGAGTTCGAATGATGTCGGAAGGGTGACGCGTTCGAGGTCCTTACGGTCCATCGACCAGAGATAAATCTCGACCAAGCGATCCGTGTGCAGGCGTGGAGAGTATTGATACCAGCTGGGAGGACCGTCGTACTTGTATCCGCGGGGGTCGCCGTAGCCCTGCGGCAATAGCGTGCGGCCATTTTCCACTTTTTTCTGCGCATAGATATTGTCCATTTGGCGGCGCAGAACCTGAATAAACGACGTGTCGCCGCTCAGCAGGAACGCATTGCCGAAACCGGGCCACGATCCACTGGTGACGTAATTGCGGTGCGCGATCTGTTCCAGTTCGCCGTCGAAGATCGTGAAGTTCCAGCCATACGTCCCCTTCCACCACTGGCCGTTATATTCGCCGCCGGGTTTGCCGTTCAGCCCCACATTCGTGGGAATGTTGCCTCCGGTCTCCTCCGTTCGCTGTTTCCACGCGCCGGCATAATCGAGCACCCATTTTCGATACTTCTCCTCGCCGGTCAGCATGTAGGCATTCAGCCCGAGAATGGTGGACGCGAGGTTGAGCGGATTGTCGCCCACACTATCCAGGTACTCGTCGCAATGGGCCAGCATCTTCTTGTAATTCGCTTCAAGATCCAGCAGTTTCCCGCGACCGGCCGGGTTGTGGAGCAGATGAAATGTTCCCGGCACCGGATCTCCG
>CAYTVP010000108.1:0-6030 GCA_964441675.1 uncultured Solibacteraceae bacterium
AACCAGGTCCACAACCCGGTTGGAGTAGCCCCACTCGTTGTCGTACCACGCAACTACTTTCGCCAGGTTCCCATCGAGCACCTTGGTGAGCTGCGAATCCACGGTGGCGCTTTGGGGCGTCCGCATCAGGTCCGACGAAACAACCGGATCCTCCGTGTAGGCCAGAATCCCCTTCAACGGTCCGTCAGCGGCCTTTTTCAGAGCCGCATTGACCTCTTCTGTCGTGGCGGACTTCTTCAGTACGGCGACGAGGTCCACGACCGAGACGTTCGGTGTCGGCACGCGCATCGAATAACCGTCGAGCTTGCCTTTCAGCTCCGGCATCACCAAGCCAATGGCTTTGGCCGCGCCCGTAGTCGTCGGAATCATGTTTATGGCCGCTGCCCGGGCTCGACGAAGATCCCTGTGCGGAAAATCGAGCACGTTCTGATCGTTCGTATAGCTGTGAATCGTCGTCATCGAGCCTTTCTCGATGCCGAAGGTGTCATGAAGAACCTTCACTACCGGCGCGAGACAGTTCGTCGTACAGGAAGCGTTCGAGACGATATGATGCTTAGCTTTGTCATAAGCCTTGTCGTTCACGCCAAGCACGATGGTGACATCTTCACCCTTAGCCGGCGCGGAGATAATGACCTTCTTCACCGAACCGCGCAGGTGTTTTTTGGCCTGCTCGGCTTCGGTAAACCGGCCTGTGGATTCGATCACCACCTCAGCGCCGACGCTGGGCCAGTCGATCACAGCAGGATCTTTCTCGGCAAAGACCTTGATTGCCTTGCCGTCCACGGAAATCTCGCCTTCCTTCGCCTTCACATCGGCCGGAAACGTCCCCAGAACCGAATCGTATTTCAAAAGATGAGCCAGCGTCTTCGTGTCCGTCAGGTCGTTCGTCGCCACGAATTCGATATCGGGATTACCGAGACCTGCGCGAAACACATTCCGGCCGATACGGCCGAAGCCGTTAATGGCTACTTTAATGGCCAACTTGGATTTTTCTCCCTTCAGTGCGTCTAAAGCGCTATTTTAGCAAGCGCCGCCGCATATTCGGGCCTTGTGAGCCCTCGCGCTAAAGAGTTTCCGGCGGAGCCCCGGGCAGGAAATAACCCTTGCGGCAATGGACTCGCGCGCCGGGGTATTTCGCCAGAGCCGCCTTCGCCAATTCCACGCGAACTTCGCGCCGCTCCCCGGGCTTTCCCTCCGGCATGGAGTAGAACAGGCTGTAACGCTGGCGCAGACGCCGCATCAGGTCGCGAAAGGCGTTTGGGACGTCCGCATCCACAAGGTCGCCGCCGGTCTTTTCGGCAAGGCCCTCGATGCCTACGCGCAACGGCCATCCCGAACCTCCCCGCCCGGTCCCGGGGATCCGGGGGATCCCTCCGCCGGGAAAGCCGATTCCAGGAATTCCCAATCCGCCGCCGCGCCGCCCGGGGCCACCGCCCGGCCACGAAGTAGTCTGAAATCCTCCGGGAGCCACTCGCAGCCCGCAGACCGCGACATCGGCTTCCCAAAGCTTCTGCAGCAGCGTGGATTCCCGCCGGCTTCTCTGTCCCTCGTTGTCGGTAATCACGACCAGGGCTCGCCGCCGTTCGGGTTTGCCCTCGTTTCGGAAAACCTGTGTGGCATCTTCGACCGCGGTTTGAATCAGTGTGCTGCCGTGAAATTCCTCCGCCAGCACCTGGTTATTGATCGAAGATGTGACGCGATCCAGATCATCGGTAAATCCCAGAATCAGCCGGCTGTCATTGCTGAAAGACATCACCGCAACACGGTCGCCCGCGCGGAGCTCGTCCAACGCGTCGGAGGCGGTTGCGGCAACGCGTGCCACGCCGGCCTCCATGCTGCCGCTGACATCGAAGAGCAGAAGTACATCCAGCGCAAGCTCATCCCGGCTGACGCTTTGAAGCTCGCGTTCCTTTCCGTTATCGAACAACAGGAAATCCGCCAGCGAGAGCCCGGCAATCGGGCCTTGACCGCCGCTCACTTCCGCATCCACGCGAATGAGGTTGACTTCGGTGCGGAATAGCGCACCCTCAACTGGCGGGGCCGTACTCTGAAGCTCTGCCTCGGTCGCCCGGCGCCAGCCCTTTTGTTTTGTTCCCTCGCCAGCTTGTTTCGTTCCCTGCCCGGCGAGGAGGCCTGGCACGAGAACCACAAAGACACGGCGCGGAAGCATCTCAATCATTCAAACGTACCCGCGGGTAGAAAAGTTTCGTCGGGCGCTTAGATCCGGTGAAATCCACGGAGAATGTCGCGCATTCCGTACCGGAGCGCGATCGGGCGCCCGTGGGGACAACTGGTAGGAAAGGCAGTTTGAGCAAGTTGGTCGAGCAGCCAGGTGACCTTCTCCGGCTCCAATGGCGTATTGATTTTGATCGCTGCCCGGCAGGCAACCGAAGCAGCCATGGCGTGGCGTAGATCTTCGAGGGACGCTCCGCGCAACTCGCCTTCGGAGACTTCCAGGACCTCGGTAATCACCTTCTCGATCTCGCCGGGACTTAGCCCGGCGGGCGCGGTGCGGACACTCAAAGTACGCTGGCCGAACGGCTCGGCTTCAAAACCGAATTTTTCCAGCTCGCCGGCGATCCTCGCAAACTCAATCTGCTGGCCGACCGTAAGCGGAATCACCAGAGGCACAAGCAATTGCTGCCGTTCCATGCGGTTTGCCGCCGTTTGATTGAGAACTTTCTCGAAGAGAATCCGTTCATGAGCTACGTGCTGATCGATGATCCACAAACCATCGCGGCCGGCCGCGATGATGAAGCTTTCGTGTAGTTGCCCCAACGGACGCAGATCCCGCAGCGCATCGAGATTCTGATCCTCCATCCAGGCGCCCGCGGGCATTGGTCCATGCGTATCCGGAACGGCGAGGCGGCGTGTTTTAGGTGGAACGCGATCGGCTTGGCTCGGTACCGGAGCCGCCACTGCCGGGGTCGAAACCACGCCGATCACGGGCAGTTCTTCATCGGAAGCATGTGGAATTACCAATCGCGCCTGCTGCGGCACGGGCGGGAGCACGTTCTGCAACGAGAGTGAAAATTCCGATGGCGGCAGATCGGCCGCCGGCTGCTGGCGCGCCAAGCGCGGCGACGGCAGCGGAATCGAGGACGCCGGCCGTGTCTCCATCAGTAGGGTCCGGATATGATCCCGCACGAAATCATGAACGAACGACCCTCGCTGGAATCGTACTTCCGTCTTCGAGGGATGGACGTTCACGTCCACTTCCTCGGCCGCGCATTCGAGAAACAACAGCGCAAACGGGAAGGCGCTCGACGGCATCAGATTGTGATACGCGGCGGTCAGCGCGTGGAGCAGAAGCCGGTCACGAATCAACCTGCCGTTGACGAATAGAAAAATCGAATTTCGATTCAGCTTCTGCACCTGCGGCTGCGACACGAAACCGCGTAACCGGAAACCCTCATGGTGCAGATCGCCGATCTCCACGAGGTCGCTGAGCATTTCGCTGCCGAACACCTGAAACACGCGCTCTCGCAAAGTAGCCACCGGCGTGACGAAGAGAAGGCGGCCTCCCATGTGCGTCAGCTCAAAGCTTTTCTCCGGATGTGCCAGCGAGTAGTGCGTTACCAGCGAAGCGATGTGCGACAGCTCTGTTTGCTCGCTCCGGAGAAACTTTCGGCGCGCCGGGACGTTGTAGAAAAGATCCCGCACCGTAACAGTCGTGCCCGGCGGCCGCGCAAACGGATCGCAGCGGATCATTTTCGCTCCAGCGATCTCGATGCGGGTTCCGGTCTGCTCCTCGGAAGAGCGTGTTTCGAGCTCCAGCCGGGAAACCGAGGCAATGGAGGGCAGCGCTTCTCCTCGAAAGCCGAGCGTCGCGATCGAAAACAGTTCGTGAACCTCGCGGAGCTTGGAGGTCGCGTGCCGCTCGAACGCCAGCAGAGCATCGTCCTGCATCATGCCACTGCCGTTGTCGGAGATGCGGATCAGGCGCCGCCCGCCGGCCTCGGCATCGACGCGGATGTCAGTGGCTCCGGCGTCGAGTGCGTTCTCGAGAAGCTCCTTTACAACGGAAGCCGGGCGCTCCACAACCTCGCCCGCCGCGATTTTGTTGGCGATTGCGTCGGGAAGGATCCGGATGCGCCCCACGAGTTCTAGTTGAGCATGATGCCGCGTTCCTCGAGCAACGTTCCAAGCCGTTGGAGGAGGTTCAATTGATTCCGGCGGTACTGAACGGAGTTGTTCACCAGCTCCGACTGCGCGGTAGTCAAGTCGGTTTGCGCGGAAAGCAGGAAGAATAGTGTGATCGTGCCCAGGTCGTATCGCTTCTGTTCCGCCTCGACACGCTTCAAAGCGAGATCGGCGGCGATTCGAGCGAGCTCCACCGAAGCCCGGCTGTTTTCCACCTGGCTGACGGCGTTCAAGACTTCGAGCCGTGCTGCCTGCTCCTGACGCCGGAGCTGCAGAGCATCGGTGCGCTTGGCAACGGCGGCATCGGCATAGTTAGCCGCGGCGGCGCGATCCTTGATGGGCAATCGAAGAACAAGACCAAACCCGTAAACCGGGTAGTTGAATCCCCACATCTGCGACCAGGAATCGCCAAAGCCGCCCGGAATCACGCCACCGCCTCCAGGAAGTATCGTGGTGCCGCCAAGGCCTTGTGTCGAGTAGACACCGCTGAGAGACAGATCGGGTTTCAGGAAGTTGGACGCAACTTTTATGTTGTACTCGTCGACGTCGAGGTTGGTTTGCAGCACCCGTAGATCGGGGCGGTGGCGCATCGCTTCTGAAACAAGTGCTTCACGGTCGAACGTCCGGTTGTCATCGGGGGTCACAACCTCCGTGAGGACAATTGGGAGCTTGCGAAGATCCGGATCGAGATCGACACTGATCTGCCGGCGCAGGGCGTCCTCGGCCTGCTGCAGCCGGTAGCGTGCCTGCGTTACAAAGATTTCGGCGCGCGCGTATACGGCCTGCGGCTGAAAGATCTCCAACGCCGAGATCGCGCCCAGCTCAAGTTCCTTCTGCGCGCGCTTCAGACTGGTGTCGGCGAGAGACAATGCCTGCTCTTGAACTTTCAGGTTCTCCCGGGCGCCGATCAAATCCCAGTACGCATTCTCGGAGGTAACAACCAGGCGCATGACCTGGTCGTGCATATTGAACTGACTGCCCCGGAAGCGGCTTCGCGCAGCCAGGATAGGAAGCCGGTTGACCTGGGTCCCCCGGTTTCTCAGCAGCGGCTGGAGGAACTGAAAGTCCATCGCGCTATTGAACGATGGATTGATATCCCGCCGCACGCTATTCGATGAAAGGCGGTTATACCGGTACGCCGCGGTCAGCTGTGTACCCGACATGAACCTCTGCGTATAGCTGAGATTGGAGGGCTGATTCAGCGAGCTGACAATCTCCGCGCCCTCGAGAAAGGGCGTCGATGAAGGAGTGACGGACCGGGCGGTATTGAACTGCGCGGAAACTGCGGGATCAAACGGGCTGAACGCGCGGGTGATCGCGTTGCGCTGCGGCTCGATCAGCAGCTTCTGGATCTGGATCTCGGTGTTATTCGCCATCACCAGCTCGATATAGGAGCGGAGCGACAACTCGATCCTTCCATCCACAACATAGTCTGCCAGGCGGATCGGACCGGCCAGTTGCACAGGCGGATTCGGCGTGCGGAAGACAAAGTTGAAATACTCTTTGGTGCCAAATGTCGGATACTTCGGACCACCCTGGTCATCCAGCTTCATAGGGAGGTCCACGCCTTGCGGGTACTGCTCCTGCGGGGTATTTGCCGGCTTCTCCGCCGCAACGACCGCCATGCCAATTGCAAAGAAAACGAAAAGTCTCATTGTTACTCGTAACGGATTGCTTCAATAGGATCGAGTTTTGCAGCCTGGATCGCCGGATAGATTCCGAAGACCACGCCGATCCCGACCGACACACCAAATGCCACCGCGATGGACGACGTGGTGACCACCGTGGGCCAGCCGGCCGCGGAGGCAATCACCTGCGACAGCGTAAAACCGAAGATGATGCCGATAATGCCGCCCAGCATGGAGATCAGTACCGCCTCGGTCAGAA
>CAYTVP010000108.1:6040-11444 GCA_964441675.1 uncultured Solibacteraceae bacterium
GGTCAGAAACTGGCGGACGATATCGGCCTGGCGGGCGCCGATCGCGCGGCGGATCCCGATCTCGCGCGTTCGCTCGAGAACGGTGGCAAGCATAATGTTCATGATGCCGATGCCGCCGACCAAAAGCGAGATACCGGCGATACAAAGCATGACAACGTTGAAAATGAATTGAGTCCTCTGCCGCTGCTCCAACAGACCGGCGGGAACGGTCACGTTGAAGTCTCCCGCGTCCTTGTGGGTAGCAGCCAGAATAGCGGTGATCACGCTTGCCGTCTCAATCGAATCCGTGCCCGATTTGACGCGAATGTAAATCCCGTCAATTTCATCCTTGAGATAGCTGTTGTTATCTTCAAAGCGGCGCATCACGGTATTCAGAGGCGCGATTACCAGATTGTTCCGGTTGGTTACCTCGATACCTTCCATCTCGGAATCCGCCGTAGCCTGCTGGGCGAGAACGCCCACCACCTGCAGCCAGGTATCGTTGACCTTCACGAATTTTCCAGTCGCCGGCTCAAAACCCAGCAGATTTACTTTCGCCGCTTCACCCAACACGCATACCGGTGCGGAGCTGGCTTCATCCTCTTCCGTCAACCACCGGCCCTCCACAACTTTCAGACTGTTGATCTGGAGATAATCCGGCTCGACCCCAATCAGCAGCGGTGGATCAGTGGCGGTCTTCGGAAGCACCTTCAGGGGCTTGAACCGCTTTCGGGGTGTAGCTGCTTCGATACCGGGGACGTTCTCCATGATTGCGCGGTAATCGCGGAAGGTCATTCCCGGCGAGATCAACCGGCGCGCCTGCAGTTCGTTCCGGTCAACTGCTTCCTTGGCTTCAACGATGATGTTGTTCACACCCAAAAGGTCGATGTAGCTCATCATTTCCTTCTGGGCTCCTCCGGTAATGGAGAGCATCGCAACCACCGCTCCCACGCCGAAGATCATTCCCAGCATCGTCAGGAGGCTTCGCAGTTTATGAACGAAGAGGCTCGAAAGCCCCATGTATAGTTCGGGTAAGAAATTTCCCAGGTTCGCCATCGTTGAGACCTATCCTCAGGATCTGGGCATCGGAACGCCCGCTCCCTTGCCCTTCTGCGAATTCTGACTGTCGCCCGGCCTGGCCGTCGGATCCGCCAGCGCCACCACTTCGCCGGGCTTCAAGCCGGAGGCGATCACCATCGTAGATTCGGATCGCTTCGACGGCTGAATCACCCGCTCCTCGAACTTTCCGCGACTCAGGACGAAAACGACCAGACGGCCTTCCCGCTCGAAGATGGCTTGTGTCGGGATGTTGATCGCATCCGGAATCTTCTCGACGATGATCTCCACATCGGCCAGCAACCCCGGCCGAAGCAGCACATCGACCTGAGAGTCCTCTTCGGGCGGGGCAGGCAGCTTTGCATTCTCGATTTCGCGCTTGCTGTAAGGAGACCTTGGCCCAAGCATCGGCAAGCCCGCGCCCGCCGCCTCGGGCTGGCTGCGACCCCCTGGACGTGCATCGGGGAGATTGACACCTGCCGCCGCCATCTCCTTTCGGACTTTGGCGAATACGTCAGCTCGCTCTTCCGGCGACAATTCCTGCATGCTCCTCTGGCCGAGAACTTTCCGCTGCGCGTCGCGAAACTTCTTCTGCTGTTCGGGGGTCAGTCCGGCCATCATCCCGCCACCTGAACGGCGTCCGGCTGCGCCCGCACCGGCGCCGGCACCTGGACCCGCGCCCGCGGCGGCTGGACCGGGCGCGCCCGCAGACTGATCTGCTGCCGCGCCGCCTGGAGCGCCACCCGCCCCTGCCTCTCCCATTCCACCGGCTCCCGGCATGGAAACCGCGGGCATCGCCGCCATCGCTTTCACCTGCGGCTTTCGCCGGTTCGCTTCGGCAGTCGCCAACACCTTCTGAATCTGCGCGGGCTTGGCGCCTAGCGCCGACAAAAGCTGCTTCATATCGATCGAGAACACGACGTCGAATTTTTTCGCCGGATCCGAAGAGAACATGTTTGCGCTCGCTGTCGCGCTCATTGCCTTGATCCGGCCGCTGAATGTCTTATCCGACACAGCATCCAGCCGCATATTCACTTCCTGGCCTTCGCGCAAATTCGCGCGGTCCAATTCACCCACCTTCGCCAGGACTTCCATTTCGGATAAATCGAGCACATCGGCTACCGGCATACCCGGCTGGATCTGATCCCCCTCGCGGATGTCCGGAAGCTGCATCCCGAACATCGTCACACTCGAACGGTTCTGCCGTATCGCCACCAGGCCGCTGATCGGCGACAGGAGTTTGATCTGGTCAAGACGGGCCCGCTCCCGCGCCATTTCGAGGTTGGCCTTGTTGCGCTTCTCCCGAAGCACAGCAAGCTCGGCTTCCGCTTGCTCTCTTCGGGATTTGATGTCGCTCTCCAGCTGCGATAACCGTTTCTTGGTCTCATCGAGCGACAACAGATTCTTCTTGGCGTCGATCACCGAAACAATCTCGTTCTTTCTGACTTCCAGCTCCGCGCGGCGCACTCCGTATTTGGCGCGTAGCAGCTCCACCTGGTCCTGATTGGTCCGGATGGCGAGATCGGCCTGGGCCTTCTTCAGTTGTTCGTCGATCTGATCGATCTCGAGCTGCTTTTCTTCCAGCCGCGAGAGCACCTCGGCATCGTCAAACTCGACGATGCGATCCTTCTCCCGCGCAAAGGCGCCGAGCGCCGCCAGCCTGGTTACCTGCACTGTTCCGAACAAGTTGGGAGCGGTTAAGGAGACCGAACGCACCGCCTGCAGTTCGCCGCGGGCAAAACTGCGGACAATGACGTCGTTCTGCCGCACCTTGGCCGTCGCTACCTGAGACTGACGCTGCGCCGTCATGGCGCTTAATGCCGTGTAGGCACCATACCCGCCGGCAACCAGTGCCACAATCAGCAAGCTTCGAATGATCCACTTCTTCATGGGAGAGTTTTACTGCCTCGGTTTCTTCACTACCTTTTGCTACAACTTCCTGCTACAACTTCTTGGCGCGCTTCAGTGCGTCCGCCGGGTTTTCGAGCGCGACGACGTCGCCGTCCTTCAATCCATCGACCACAACGATGTCGGTATCGTTCCGCCGCCCAACCTCAATCGGGCGCACCTCGAAGCCGGCGCCCTTCTGCAGATAAACGGAGGGGACTCCCTTGGTGGAGAAACTGGCGCGTGTCGGAATCAACAGCGCATTCGTCTCCTGCTCAATGACAATCTCGGCGGTAGCACTCATACCGGGACGCAACCGGTTATCGACCTTCTTGAGCGTCCCCCGTGCGGGAAACGTCTTGTCCGTCATGCCCATGCCGCGCCAGACCACGGCCGCAATGGGGCTAATCCAGTCCAGCTTGGCCTCAAACTCCTGATCCGGGATTGCGTCCACTCGAATCCGGATCGGCATTCCCATGCGGAGACGCCCGCGGTCCACCTCTTCGAGCTTCAACTCAACCCGCATTTCATTCAGGTCCGGAATCTCGGCGATTGCCGCTCCGGTCCAGGCCTTGTCGCCCTCTTTAAAAGGCGGCGGAGCCTGTCCCCAGCTTCCCTGCGATCGCAGGTTGGGAAGGATGTTGACAACCCCATCGATCGGCGCGCGAAGCACCATGCGCGACAAATAATTCTTGGCCCGGGTTACATCGCGGACCGTCTTGTCGCGCTGTTGAGCCAACCGCTCGAGATCGGCTGACTGCGAGTCGGCGTGCGATTTGATCGTCGTATTCACCTGGGTCAGCTCACCCTCGCTGATGCCGACGTCGATCCTGCTTTTTGCGCCCTCGATCGCGCTGACAACCTCCGCCTTACTGGCGTCCAGCTTGGCACGCTCCAGGTTGAACTCCGCCGTCATCTGGTTCATGGAATCCATCTCGGTTGTCATCCGGTGGCTGGCCTTCGTCTGCACAATCTGGCTGTCAACGGTGCGGACTGTCGTATTCCGTTCCAGGTAATTTTGTTCCTGCTGCGCCGCGTCAAACTCGACAATGATGTCGCCCTTCTTGACCGGGCGTCCCGACTCGGCCAGGAGAGTGATCCGCAGATCGGGCACCTGGGGCGCCGCGATCACAAGCGAGCGAGTGGAACGGATCTCGCCGCGAGTGCGGACGGAAATGACAAAGTCGCCCCGGCGAACCTTGGCGACCGGAACTTCCACGGGAGCAGCCAGCGAAGAACGCCGGTATGCGACATAACCGCCCACCGCGCAAAGGATCAGCATCGCGCTGAGAATCAGCATCCGTTTGCGGCGCGCTTCTGGCGTTTGCCCGAGACGTTGCTTGGGTTTCAGGTCTTTCGACATCGTTTTTTCTTACTTCTCTTTATGAACGCTGGTTTTGAGGGACAGGACGCTCGACGGCCACTACTTCGCCGGGCTTCAGACCTGTCTGGATGGCTGCCTCAGTGAAACTGACCAGACCCACCTCTACCTCTCGCCGGCGCCAGGCGTTCCCATCGCGGATAAGAACATAACGCGGCCCACCCGGATTGTCCTCAAAAACCGCAGCCACCGGAACCATAGCCGGAGCGTCTTCACTTTCCACCACGACATCCGCACTGACAGAAAGATCGGGGATCACGCGCTCGTCTATCTTGTCGAGCTTCAGCCGGACCGGGATCTCTTTCACGAAATTCGCCCGAAAACCACCGGTTTTCGTAACTGCGGAAACGGCAATGACGTGAGCCGGAAGCGCAAGGTCCGGGTAGGCGTCGAAGCGCACCGTCGCCTTCTGTCCGATTCGCAGCCGCTCGGCGTCCACCTGGTTCATATTTGCATTCACAACCATCGAGCTGGTGTCGACAATTTGCATATAAAACTGGCCCGGCCAAAGTTGGTCGCCCTGCGCGATCTGTGAAAACTCGACGCCGCGAAGCATGTTCTGCATAACGGTCATGCCGTCGATTGCGGCCCGCGCCAGCATCTTGTCCGCGTTCTGCTCCGCGCGCCGCAACTCGAGCTCGGCCGAGCGAAGCTCGAGCTCAGCATTGCGCAGCTGAGCCTTTTCAGATGCCTCGACATGCTTCACTTCGCTGAGGAGCTGCTTGTATTGCGCCTCGGCCTCGTCAAGAGCCAACTTCACCCGCTCCGCATCGATTGTCGACAACACGGGGGTCGTCTTCATATCGAGCCTTGCCTTGTCGAGAGCGGATTTGGCTGTAAGAATCGTCTGCCGGTGCGAATCCCGATAGATCGCCAACTCGGCCCGCATTTTTTGCACGCTGGCGCGCTGCTGTTCTACCGAGGATTGATAGTCTTCGACACGCTGCAGCATGAAGACGCGATCGAATTCGGCAACCGTGTCTCCCTTCTTGACGTGGGAACCAGGAGGAACCAGCTCCTGCAAAATGAGAGTGAATTCGCTGCCCGATCCGCCACCGCCACCGCCACCGCCACCGCCACCGCCACCCATACCGGCACCGA
>CAYTVP010000108.1:11454-12377 GCA_964441675.1 uncultured Solibacteraceae bacterium
CTGCACTGGTGGACCCGCGTCCATCGGTGCCCAACGAAGAGGTGGCTGAACTCGAAGAGCTCGACCGGGTAGGAGAGATTGCCGGAGCCGAGCCCCGGGAAGATGAACTGACACGCGACGTAGCGGACTGGAACGCGGTGGGACTCGAACTGGATCCGGCAGAGGCGTTGCTCGCGCCGCCTCCGGCGGTGGACGAGACGTTGATGGACTGATCGGACCCTGCACTACCGCTGGAGCTCGTTCCCGACGATCTCGTCGCGCTGCTCGTACTACGGACGGGCGGAACCTGAGTTGTCTGCGCGGTGATCGCCGTAGCATCACGGCCGCGGCCGCTTCGCCTGCCTCTGAGCTGCGGAGTTACCAGCGACACAAACCGCTCCGCCGCGGTTACGCCGGTAAGACGAATCGACCTCTGCACCGGTCCCGCCTGGACGACCGCGGTCTTGGTAATAGATCGTGCCACAAGTCTCGATTTTTCTTGAGCTTGGCGATAATAAGTCCACCCGGCGACAGATCCGGCCACCACGATCAGCCCCAGAATCCAGCCCCACCGGTTACGTTTCGGCCTGGGCGCAGGCGCAGGCGCAGTAACGGGCGGGCGGGCGGGGGACGGCGCAACCGCGGGCAGTCCGGAAACTGGTGAATTCATAAGGGTTTCTAGCCAAATGGCTGGGCACAAGGCCGAGCCGTAGCGAATATTCTACTAGCAATGACGCTACGCCGGCGCGAAAGGTTAGCGGTACCTTAATTTAATCGGGCGAGTTCTCCGAAGCGAAGTTTAGGCACTCATCGAACCGAGAAACTCGGCGTTCGATTTGGTCTTTCCGAGCTTGTCCAGCAGCAATTCGATCGATTCCACCGGCGACAGCGGCGCCATAACTTTGCGGAGTACCCAGACGCGATTCAGCTCTTCCCTCGGCAGC
>CAYTVP010000109.1:0-12191 GCA_964441675.1 uncultured Solibacteraceae bacterium
GTCGATTGCCCCGGCCACGCCGATTACATCAAGAATATGATCACCGGCGCAGCCCAGATGGATGGCGCGATTCTCGTGGTCGCCGCGACTGACGGCCCGATGCCGCAGACCCGCGAGCACATCCTGCTGGCCCGCCAGGTGGGTGTTCCCTACATCGTCGTCGCCTTGAATAAGGTGGACATGGTGGAGGATGCCGAGCTTCTGGAACTGGTTGAGCTTGAAGTGCGCGAGCTATTGAAGAGCTACAAGTTCCCCGGCGACGACCTTCCGGTTATGCGGGTTTCGGCGCTTGGCGCGCTGAACGGCGATGACCAGTGGGAGAAGGCTATCGATGATCTGATGGAGGCGGTGGACAAGTATGTTCCGCTTCCCGAGCGCGCCATTGATAAGCCGTTCCTGATGCCGATCGAAGACATTTTCTCGATTCAGGGCCGCGGCACCGTGGTGACCGGCCGTATTGAACAGGGCATTGTCAAGGTTAACGAGGATGTCGAGATTGTCGGCTTCCAGGATACGCGGAAGTCGGTAGTCACCGGTGTCGAAATGTTCAAGAAGCTTCTCGACGAAGGCCGGGCCGGCGACAATGTGGGCCTGCTGCTGCGCGGTATCGACAAAAACGACGTGGAGCGCGGACAGGTCATCGCCAAGCCGGGTTCGATCAAGCCTTTCAAGAAGTTCAAGGGCGAAGTCTACGTGTTGTCAAAGGAAGAAGGCGGACGGCATACGCCATTCTTCAACGGCTACCGGCCGCAGTTCTATTTCCGGACAACGGACGTTACCGGCGTGGCGAAGCTGCCTGAGGGTACCGAGATGGTGATGCCTGGCGACAACGTGCAGATGGAGATCGAGCTGATTACTCCCGTGGCTATGGACAAAGGTCTCCGGTTTGCGATCCGCGAGGGCGGGCGCACGGTTGGTGCGGGAACTGTTACGGAGATTCTCTCCTAGAAAAGAAGCATCCGCTCCGCGAGGGGTGGAATGGCTCGAACGTTATATATCCAATGAATAAAGAACGCATCCGCATCCGGCTCAAGGCATACGATCACCGCGTGCTCGACCAATCGACCACGGAGATCGTGGATACGGCCAAGCGCACGGGTGCGGTAATCGCGGGTCCGATTCCACTGCCGACGGTGAGGAACCGGTATACGGTTCTTCGCTCGCCGCACGTGGATAAGAAGTCGCGGGAACAGTTTGAAATCCGTACGCATAAGCGTCTGCTCGACATTCTGGAGCCGACGCAGGATACGGTCGACGCGTTGATGAAGCTGGATCTTCCAGCCGGCGTCGACGTCGAGATCAAGGCGTTCGGAAGAAAGTAACGAGCGCTGCGCGTAGTGTGCGCGGCGACGCATGTCTCTTGTGACGGGCTTATGGCCCGTCCGGGGCATCAGGTTTGAGTAGGTTTTGAGGGAATCCATGAGCTGCCCAGGAATTCTTGGCAAGAAGATCGGCATGACCCAGATTTTCCGGCCCGACGGACAAGTTGTGCCGGTGACGCTGGTGAAGGCGGGTCCGTGTGTGGTGACGCAGCGGAAGACGCCGACCACTGACGGCTACGACGCCGTTCAGGTGGGGCTGGTCGAGTTTGCGAAGGCGAAGAACGTCAATAAGCCGGCCGCCGGGCACCTGAAGAAGTCGGGTGCGGAAGGGGTACGGTTCCAGCAGGAGTTCCGGCTTTTCCCGGGTGACGGGGACTTGAAGCCCGGAGATCGCATTCTTGTTGACAGCTTTAAGCCGAATCAGAAGGTGGATGTCACCGGTGTTTCGAAGGGCCGCGGGTACGCGGGCCTGGTGAAACGCCATAATTTTCGTGGCGGCCCGGCGACGCACGGATCGATGTTTCACCGTGCTCCCGGTTCGATTGGCGCCTCGAGTTTTCCATCCCGCGTGTTTCCCGGAACGCGGATGTCCGGCCGCATGGGTCACGCCCAGGTTACGGTGCGTAATCTCGAGGTGATCGAAGTTGATACCGAGGACAACGTGCTGATGGTGAAGGGTGCTATTCCGGGGCCCAACGGCTCGTATGTGCTGGTTCGCCAGGCCAGGACGAGGCGGGGTTAAGGGGTTCAGGATGCCAACGGTTGATGTATTGAATCTCCGGAACGAGAAGGTCGGCACGATCGATCTTGCCGAGGAAGTTTTCGGTGCCGAAACAAACGACGCTTTGATATATGAGTCGGTGCGGCATTATCGCGCCGGCCAGCGATCCGGCTCGGCGAAAGTGAAGACGCGGCATGAAGTAGCCGGGTCCGGTAGAAAGCTTTGGAAGCAGAAAGGCACCGGACGCGCTCGTGTGGGGTCGATCCGCTCGCCACTATGGAGGCACGGCGGTACGGTCCATGGGCCGGTTCCCCGCGACTATAGCTACCGGCTGAACCGCAAAATGCTACTCGGCGCTTTGCGGTCGGCTCTTTCGGCGAAGCTGCGGGATGGGGAATTGAAAGTGGTCGACCAATTCGCCTTCGACGATCACAAGACAAAGCTTGTGCGCCAGGCGCTGAGCACTCTCGAAGCATCGAAGACGGCGCTGATTGTGGATTCCGGCGAGAACAAGAATTTAGAGTTGGGCGCGCGCAACCTGGAAGGTGTGAAGCTGGTGAACTCGAAGGAGTTGACTACTTACGACCTGCTGGCTCACAAGCTGGTGCTGGTGTCGCGTTCGGCCGCCGAGAAGCTGTCCTCGTCGCTGCAGCCGGTGGCGAAGGCGCGAGAGGCAACGGAGTCGAAGTCATGAATTTGCACGACGTCATCATCCGCCCGGTTGTTACCGAGAAGGCCGTGGCGGCCAAGGACGACGCCCGGACGCTGTGTTTTGAAGTAGCCCCGGGAGCGACGAAGTCCGAAGTGAAGCAGGCGGTGGAGAAGCTTTTCAAGGTGAAGGTTGCCGATGTCCGAACGGCCACATTCGAAGGAAAGCTCCGGCGGCGGGGACGCTTTGCCGGATATCGTTCGGACTGGAAGAAGGCTTTCGTCGTACTGAAAGCGGGCGAGAAGGTTCCGGAGTACGCGGAGATCTAAATGCCGATTAAATCTTATCGTCCGACTACCCCGACGCGACGTTTTCAGACGGTTGTTTCGCGCCAGGACATCACCAAGCAGAAGCCGGAGAAATCCCTGACGGCCGGCAAGCAGAAAACCGGCGGCCGGAACAGTCTCGGACGCGTCGCGGTGCGGTTTATCGGCGGCGGCCACAAGCAGACCTATCGACTTATCGATTTCAAGCGGGACAAGGCTGGTATTCCGGCCAGAGTTGCCGCGATCGAATACGATCCGAACCGGACGGCGCGCATTGCGCTGTTGAACTATGCCGACGGCGAGAAGCGCTACATTCTGGCGCCGCACGGTCTTGCTGTTGGCCAGACGATATCATCGGGGCCGAATGCCGATATTTTGACCGGCAATGCGCTGCCGCTGGCGAATATTCCGGCCGGCACTACTGTGCATTGCATCGAGTTACGGCCCGGGAAGGGTGCTCAGATGGCGCGGTCCGCCGGAGCGGAAGCTCAACTGGTTTCGCGCGATGGGAGTTTTGCGCTGCTGAAGCTGCCTTCCGGGGAAGTCCGGCGTGTGGCGGTGGAGTGCATGGCTACGATCGGCCAGGTCGGGAATCTCGATCATGAAAATGTGTCGCTCGGAAAAGCCGGGCGGTCTCGCCACTTGGGCCGGCGTCCTCACAATCGCGGCGTTTCGATGAACCCGGTGGATCACCCGCACGGCGGCGGCGAAGGTCGCACGTCGGGCGGGCGGCACCCGGTGACGCCCTGGGGGCAGCCGACACGCGGATACAAGACCCGGAACAGTAAGCGGACCGATAAATTTATCGTCAGCCGCAAATCGAAGAAGCGGTAAGGAAGCGGAGATATGAGCCGTTCACTAAAAAAGGGCCCGTTCACGGACGACCATCTTGCCAAGAAGGTGGAGGATCTGAACGTAAAAAACGAAAAGAAAGTGATCCGGACCTGGTCGAGACGGTCGACCATTATTCCTGAATTTATCGGGCACACGATTGCTGTGCACAACGGCAAAAAATTTGTCCCGGTGTATGTGACGGAAAACATGGTCGGACACAAGTTTGGGGAGTTCTCGCCCACCCGGACTTTCAAGGGTCACTCGGCCAAGACGTCAGAGAAATCGGCGAGGTAAGGAAACCATGGCACTGGAAGCACGAGCGGAAGCACGGTATGTCCGTACGTCGGCGCAAAAGGCGCGTCTGGTCATCGACCTGATCCGCGGCCGGAAGGCGGGCGAAGCAATTCATGTGTTGCGGCAGACCAACAAGCGGATGGCGCCGGTGATCGAGAAAGTTCTTCGCTCGGCCATTGCGAATGCGGAAAACCGCTCGACCGATGTCGATGTGGACAAGCTGGTGGTGAGCGAGGCGTACGTCAACGAGGGACCGCGCATGAAGCGCATCCGGCCGGCTCCGATGGGCCGGGCATTTCGATATCAGCGCCGGATGGCGCACATCGTGGTGAAGGTGGCGGAAGGAACAGAGCCGGAGGAGAAGGAATAGATGGGTCAGAAAGTTCATCCCTACGGCTTTCGCCTGGGAGTCACGAAAACATGGCGTTCGCGCTGGTTCGCCAAGGCGGACTACGCGAAATTGTTGTTCGAGGACCTGGACCTGAAGGAGTCGTTGCGCGACCGGCTGAAGTCGGCCGGCGTCAGCGCGATTGAAGTGGACCGTCCGGGCAATAAGCTTCGGGTGACGATCCGCACTTCGCGGCCGGGTATTGTGATCGGACGCAAGGGCGCCGAGATCGAGAAACTTAAGCAGGAGCTTGCCCGGCGGACAAGCCGGGAAGTTTTCATCGATATCCAGGAAGTACATAAGCCGGAGTTGGATGCGCAGCTTGTTGCCGAGTCGATCGCGCTGCAGCTCGAAAAACGTGTGGCATTTCGCCGCGCGATGCGGAAAGCGGTCGACAGTGCGTTGCGGTTCGGCTGTAAGGGAATCAAGGTCCGTGTTTCCGGCCGCTTGAATGGCGCCGAAATCGCGCGCAGCGAATGGTATTTGCAGGGGCAGCTTCCGTTGCACACGCTTCGCGCGGATGTCGATTTCGGGTTTGCGCAAGCGTATACGACATATGGCGTGATCGGCGTGAAGTGCTGGATTTATAAGGGTGAGATTATCGACTATCTCAGCCGGCGGCGGGACTTTCCCGAAGCGCGCCCGCGGCGCCGGGATCGGGATCGCGACCGGGGCGGCGAGCGCCGGCAGGCGCCTCCGGCGCCGGAAACCGGGGCCATTCAGCCTGTGCCTCCCGCGGCTTCTCCGATTCTGCCGCCGGTTGGCGGAACGCCGGTATCCGGCGGCGCGGCGGCCCCTTCGGCCCCGAGCTGGAAGCAGGAAGTGAAGGAACCCGCGGCGGGAACAGAGGCTCCCGCGGCTGGGACGCCTGAAGAGGGCAAGGAGTAAGCGGCTATGTTGATGCCGAAAAAAGTTAAGTACCGCAAGCAAATGCGGGGCAAGATGAAGGGCAACGCTACGCGTGGCTTTTCGATTGCGTTCGGCGAGTACGGGTTAAAGACGCTCGATGGCGCCTGGATTACCAACAAGCAGATCGAGGCGGCCAGAATTGCGATGACGCGCTACATCAAGCGTGGCGGCAAGGTGTGGATCCGTCTGTTCCCGGACAAGCCATACACCAAGAAGCCTGCCGAAGTCCGTATGGGTTCCGGAAAAGGCCCACTTGAGGGTTGGGTGGCTGTAGTGCGTCCGGGCAAGATTCTGTTCGAGATGGAAGGCGTCGCGCCGGACGTTGCGCGCGAGGCGTTCCGTCTGGCCGCGTCGAAGCTGTCGGTCAGGACAAAGTTTGTTCAGCGTGAGGGCGCCGAGGCATCATGAAGGCCGATAAAATTCGCGAGCTCGATCCGAACGAGATCGGGCGCCAGTTGGACGAAGCGGGCGAGCAGATGTTCCGCCTGAAGTTTCAAATGCAGATGGGCCAAACCGACGGTGTAAAGAAGTACCGCACGCTGCGCAAGGATCGTGCCCGGATGCTGACCGTGCTGTCGGAAAAGTCAAAGAAGGCGGCGAAGTAGCCATGGCGGTCAAAACACAGGAAAACGCCGTAGGCGTGACGCAGGAAGCCCGGCACACCAAGAACGAAAAGGTGGGCCAGGTGCTCTCGGCGAAGATGAAGAAAACGATCGTCGTCGAAGTGACGCGGCGCGTGCAGCACCCGCTGTATAAGCGCGTGGTGATCAAGCGGAAGAAGTTTTACGCGCACGATGAGGAGTCGGCGGCCAAGGCAGGAGATGTGGTGCGGATTATCGAGTGCCGTCCGATGTCGCGTCTGAAGCGCTGGCGCCTGGGCAACATCATCCGGCAGGCGGTCCAGGTGGATATTCAACCGGAAGACGTGAAGGACTAGGGGGGGAGACGAACATGGTTGGAATGCGAACAATTTTGGCCGTGGCCGACAATTCCGGCGCGAAGAAGCTCTCCTGTATTCTGCCTCGTGGTGGAGACAAAGGTGTCCGGGCGGGATTGGGCGATATTGTCACCGCGAGCGTCAAGGAAGCGGCGCCTGACTCGAGCATCAAAAAGGGTAAGGTTGTCCGCTGCGTTATTGTGCGGATGCGGAAAGAGACGCGGCGCAAGGACGGAACCTATATCCGGTTTGACGAGAATGCGGCTGTGCTGGTGAATGAGTTGGGCGAGCCGGTGGGCACGCGCGTATTCGGGCCAATTGCGCGCGAGTTGCGCGATAAGCGCTTCATGAAAATAGCGTCTCTCGCGCCCGAGGTGATTTGACGGTTCGGAAAGGTCCGGGAGATACGAGCGATGGCTAAACTGCAGTTTTTCGGTTCGCGTGCCGCGGGGGCTCCGAAACGAATTCGAATTAAGAAGAATGATGTTGTAAAAATCATCACCGGCCGCGACAAGGGAAAGACGGGCCGGGTTCTCGAAGTGCATCACGAACGCGGCCGGGTGACTGTTGAAGGCGTGCAGATGGCAAAACGGCATACGCGCCCGAATCCGGCGCGCCAGGTAAAGGGTGGCATTGCGGAGCGGGAGAGCTCGATCCACATTTCCAATGTCATGCTGACAACCTCTGGCGGCGTGGCGACGCGGACCGGCTACAAGGTGGAGACGGCCGGCGGAAAAACACGGCGTGTGCGCGTAGCAAAGAAGACCGGCGAGGTTCTCGATAAGAAGTAGCCGGGTTCCGGTTACTCAGGGAGTACGTTTTTATGGCGGCGAGATTGAAAGAGCACTACACCAAGGCGGTTATTCCGGCCATGCAGAAGGATTTCGGATACAAGAACCTGATGGCGGTGCCGAAGATCGAGAAAATTTCGATAAACATTGGCTTGGGCGAAGCGACGCAGAACTCAAAGATCATGGATTTGTCGACGTCCGAGCTGGGCACGATTACCGGCCAGCGGCCGGTCGTCACCAAGGCCAAGAAATCGATTGCGGCGTTCAAGCTCCGGGAGAACATGCCCATCGGGTGCATGGTCACGCTGCGGGGCGACCGGATGTACGAATTTCTGGATCGGTTGATGAATATTGCCCTCCCGCGGGTCCGCGACTTCCGCGGAATCAATCCGAAATCGTTCGACGGACGCGGAAACTATACGCTTGGGTTGAAGGATCAGCTGATCTTTCCCGAGATTGATTACAACAAGGTGGAAAAGTCGAAGGGGATGAACATTTCCATTACAACCACCGCGAAGTCGGATGCCGAAGGGCTGGCCTTGCTTCGGTTGATGGGAATGCCGTTCCGGCAGTAGAGAAGAGGATCATGGCAACTACGGCAAGACAGGCGAAAGACCGCCGATTCCGGACAAAGATCGATGCGGCGCGGGCAGCCGGCAAGCCCTACAAATTTGCTACCCGGCTGCGCAACCGCTGCCGGCGTTGCGGCCGGCCGCGCGGGTATCTCGGTAAGTTTAATCTTTGCCGGATTTGCTTCCGGCAGTTGGCCCTGGCGGGAGAGATTCCCGGCGTTGTGAAATCGAGCTGGTAAGCGGCTCTTTCCCGAAAATTTGAAACGGCCCGGAATTTGGATATCGCCGGGAGAGAAAAGGAAGTAGCACCGAGGAAATGACAACCTCTGATCCGATCGCAGATATGCTGACGCGCGTGCGCAACGGCATGATGGCACGACACGCCAAAGTGGATGTTCCGTCGTCGAAGCTGAAGACCGAGATTGCCCGGATTCTGAAGGAAGAAGGGTACATTCTCAACTACAAGCTGACGGAAGAAGGCGCGAAGAAGTTTATCCGTGTTTACCTGAAATACACGCAGGGCAATCAGCCGGTAATTACTCGCCTGGAGCGCATATCGCGCCCTGGATGCCGCGTTTACGTCGGCAAGGCCGAAATTCCCCGTGTGCTCGGCGGGCTGGGGATCAATATTCTTACGACGCCGCAAGGCGTGATGACCGGTTCGGCGGCGCGCAGGGCCAACGTTGGCGGTGAAGTGCTCTGTCAGGTTTGGTAAGGATCGGGAAAAGGAAACGAGATGTCGAGAGTAGGAAAAAAACCGATTCCCGTACCGAGCGGGGTGAAGATTACGCTCGGCAGCGAGATGCTTGTCGAAGGGCCGAAAGGCAAACTGACGGTTCCGCTTCCCGCGGGCTTGAACGTAGAGCAGAACGGGCAGACACTGGAAATCCGTCGCGACAGCGATAGCTACCGTGCTTTACACGGTCTCACTCGGGCGCTGGCGGCGAACGCCGTGCAGGGCGTTTCCGCGGGGTTTACGCGCGAGCTGGACGTGGTGGGAGTCGGGTTTCGCGCCGACGTTAAGGGCGGTATCGCCAGCTTCACGCTGGGGTACTCGCACCCGATCGAGTTTATGCTGCCGGTGGGCGTGGAGATGTCCGTCGAAAAGCAGACTCATATTGTCCTGAAGAGCCACGACAAGCAGCTCCTCGGGCAGGTGGCGGCTAATATGCGCGCGCTTCGCATCCCGGATCCCTATAAGAACAAAGGCGTACGGTACACCGGGGAAGTTCTGAGGAAGAAACAGGGCAAGACCGGCGCGGGAGGTAAGTGATGATCACCAAAGCCAAGAAGAACGAACGGCGCGTGCGGATCCATCGCCGGATTCGCCGCAAGCTCGAAGGGTCGTCCGAACGTCCGCGGTTGGCGGTATACCGCAGCGTGAAGCATATCTACGCGCAGATCATCGACGACCGCGAAGGCCGCACACTGGTGTCGGCGTCATCGACGGAAAAAAATGCAGCCGTGAAGAGCGGCGGCAATGTCAGTGGCGCGAAGGAGCTCGGCACGCTTCTGGCCGGCCGCGCCAAGGAAAAGGGAATCACCCGCGTTGTTTTCGACCGCGGAGGCTATCTATATCACGGGCGAATAAAAGCCCTGGCTGAGGCCGCCCGCGAGGCGGGACTGGAGTTCTAAAAGATGAAGTCAATTAGCGCGGGAAAACGCGTGGATGCAGCGCCGTTCAATCTGAAAGAGCAGGTTGTTTCGATCAACCGTGTCACCAAGGTGGTGAAGGGCGGTAAGAACCTGAGCTTCTCGGCTTTGGTGGTCGTCGGAGACCCGGCCGCGAAAGTCGTGGGGTTTGGTACCGGTAAGGCAAAGGAAGTTCCCGCTGCGATCAAGAAAGGCATTGAGGCGGCGAAGAAGAATCTTCGCAAGATCAATGTACTGCCGACCACGATCCTTCATACGGTGTTGGGAAAGTTCGGGTCCGGGCTGGTGCTGCTGAAGCCGGCGCCGGAAGGGACGGGAGTCATCGCCGGCGGACCGGTTCGGGCGGTTATTCAGAGTGTTGGGATTCCGAACGTGCTCACCAAGTCCATTGGCTCCCATAATCCGCATAACGTGGTGAAGGCTACTATCGACGCCCTAGTGCAACTGCGCGATCGGGCGGAAGTAGCGGAGCTTCGCGGACTGAACCAGGAAAAGACCAGCCAGTAAGGGACTGGCCTCCATCACGAGGCAAAAAACCATGGCAGAAGCAAAGAAAATCAAAATTCAGTTGGTGGCCAGCCCGGTGGGATGCCCGCAAAAGCAGAAGGCAATTGTCCGCTCGCTCGGCTTGAAGAAAATGAACAGGATTGTAGAGCGGCCGGATGACGTCTCGTTCCGTGGCATGGTAGCCAAGGTGCCGCACCTGCTCAAAATCGTGGAGTAGCGCAAAAATGAATCTCAGCAATCTGAAACCACCGGCCGGACAGAAGCACAAAAAACAGCGTGTCGGCCAAGGTATGGGTACCGGCCGGGGTAAGTTTTCCGGACGTGGCGCAAAGGGACAGAAATCGATTTCGGGCTATTCGAAGATGCGCGGATTCGAAGGCGGGCAGATGCCGCTGCACCGCCGTCTTCCGAAACGCGGTTTTACCAATCCGTTCCGGGAGGAGTGGGCGGTAATCAATCTTGCCCGGCTGGAGCAGCTTCCGGGGGACACATTTTCTCCCGAGTCGCTGATGGAATCCGGCGTGGTCAAGAAGCTTGGCCGCGGATTGAAAGTTCTCGCCAATGGTGAGATTACGCGGAAGATTACCATCACTGCCCACGCGGTTTCGGCCGCGGCAGCGGAGAAAATCAAAGCCGCCGGCGGCAGCGTAGAATTGCTCGCATAGGATAAGCCTCGTATGTCGAAGTTTTTCGAAGCAGTCGCGAACGTGTTTCGCATTCCGGATCTCCGGAAGCGGATTTTTTTTACGCTCGCCCTGCTGGCGATCTACCGCCTGGGTGGACATATTCCCACCCCCGGGATTGACGCCAATCGCCTGGAGCAATTTTTTCAACAGAATGCCGGAAGTGTTTTCGGCTTCCTGGATCTGTTTTCCGGCGGGATGTTCCGGCGGCTGACAATCTTTGCCTTGGGCATCATGCCCTACATCACAAGCTCGATCATTCTGCAGTTGATGACCGTCGTTGTCCCGACGCTCGAAAAGCTCCAGAAAGAAGGCGAGCTGGGCCGGCGCAAGATCACGCAGTGGACCCGGTATTTGACGATTCTTCTGGGAATTGTTCAGTCTGCGGGTATCGCGGTGGCGTTGCAGTCTGCATCCGATCCGTCTACCGGCGGCGGTTTTGTGATCAGCCCCGGCATTCCCTTTATTCTCATGACGGTGCTGACGCTCACCACCGGCACGGCATTCATTATGTGGCTGGGCGAGCAGATCACCGAGCGCGGCATCGGCAACGGAATGTCGCTGGTCATTTTCACCGGTATTGTGATCGGCCTGCCGCAAGCTATTCGTGAAATCTACAACAATGCCTTCCTGACGCAGCAATGGAGCATTCTCCAGGTGATGCTCATCATCGTGGTGATGATTGCTGTGGTGGGCTTCATCGTTCTGGTCGAGCGCGGCGAGCGCCGCATCCCGGTTCAGTACGCCAAACGCGTTGTCGGGCGCCGGATGATGGGCGGACAATCGACGCACCTGCCGCTCAAGGTAAATGCCGGCGGTGTGATCCCTGTGATTTTTGCGCAGAGCCTTTTGACGATTCCGCAGAGTTTTCTGACGATTGATTGGGTTCGGAAAAACCAGTGGATGTCGGGCATGCTCGGCGCGATTGCCCACACGCAGGTGCTGTACTTCGTCCTCTATACCGCGCTGATCGTTTTCTTCAGCTTCTTCTACGTATCGATCATCTTCAATCCCAATGAAGCAGCCGATAACATGCGAAAGTACGGCGGCTTTATTCCCGGTATTCGGCCAGGCAAGAACACGGCCGACTATATCAATAAGATCCTGACCAAGATTACGGTAGTTGGCGGTCTCTACCTTGCGCTACTCAGCATGTTGCCGGAGATCATGATCTCGGGAATCAAGCTGCAGCGGTTGCCGTTGGTCGGTGATTGGATCGATGCCAATGGACCGCGCTGGCTGCTGGACGGGCTCGGGGTGACGTTTTATTTTGGAGGTACTTCGCTACTGATTGTCGTCGGCGTCGCGATGGATACTGTAAACCAAATCGAAGCGCAACTGATTATGAGGCACTACGAGGGATTCACGCCGCGGGCCGGGCGAATCCGCGGCCGGCGCTCGGGGATGTAAACTTCGTAGACTATGCAACTCGGCGCTGGCGCCGCGAGAGCGCTAGTATTGTTCGGCCCCCCGGGTTCGGGGAAGGGGACGCAGGCAAAAATGCTCACGCAGTCTCTGAGAATTCCCCATATCTCCACCGGCGACATGCTGCGGGAGCATGTTGCCGCCGGCGATCTCATCGGCATTCAAGTGCGGGGCATCCTG
>CAYTVP010000110.1:0-7982 GCA_964441675.1 uncultured Solibacteraceae bacterium
GTTCTTCTTGCCTTCATCGCTCGACGATATGGACCACGCCTGAAAACTGCGATAGAACGCCGGCGGGTGGAACGCGAGAACTCGCCCACGGCTCATTTACGGCGCATCGAGACAGCAGCGAGAAAAAACGACGCTCCCGGAGCAATGCGGGAAATCCTGAGATTCCGTTCCATCGCCCCGCGCGAAAGCCAGCCCCCGGAACTACGTGGCAGTCTTCAGGATCTTGAGCACGCACTTTATTCCGAGAATGCTCCATTGCCCTGGTCAGGAGCGCAGCTGGCTGACGCCTTGAATCAGTTGGGACGAAACGCGCGTTCATTTTCGGGCGGGACGTCACGAACGACATCGCTTCCGCCACTGAATCCCAGCAGATGAAGGGGCCAGCCTCCAAGCAAGCGCGGTAAGATGCTGGAGCATGGCTGGTTCGGTGGGTAGGCGCACAGTTATCGGATTCGTTTTTTTGTCACTCAGCTTGGCTGGTCAAAGCAAGAATGTGCTCATGGTGTATCACGGCTGGGCCAGAATGCCGTTAAATCAAATCGCTACCCAGCGCATTGAGGAAGCCCTATCCGCGGATCCCTCAATGGACGTAAACATCTTTCACGAGTATTTGGACGATGTTCGGCTCGTAATCGATCACCGCGCTTTCGCGGCTTCTCTGCAGTCCAAGTACGCTCAAGCTTTAAGGCCCGACGTGATTGTTGCCGTTGGTGTCGCCGCAGTCCGCCTTTTACGCGATCACCGTCCGGCTATTTTCCGTTCAGTCCCCGTTGTTTTCATGCAAGTCGATGAGAATTTTCTCTCGGTGAAAGATCTATCCTCAACCTTTACCGGTGTTACATTTCGTCCCGATTATCGCGGCACCGTGGAGTTGGCTCGGAAGCTACACCCGAACGCTCGTCACTGTTATGTCGTCGCAGGAGTGTCACCGGGTGAGAAGGCCTATCTTCAGAAGTTCCGGGAATATGCTGCTCCGCTTCTAGAAGGGTTAACCGTTACCTACCTCGGCCATGAATCACTCGGGGAAATCCTCGCCACTCTGAACCGAGCGCCCGCCGACAGTATTGTTATCTATCTCATGATGTTTGTAGATGCGTCGCAGGTAGTGTATGCAGCTAACGAAATCTCGGACGTCGTTGCAGCAGCCTCCGCGGCTCCTGTGTATTCACCCTTTGTCACCTACTTTAAAGGCGGGATCGTCGGTGGGAGTTTCTTCGATGCCGACAAGGATGCAAAGCGAGCAGCTGCGATTCTCCTGCGTGTGTTGCATGGGGAACCCGCAAGTAAGATACCGCGCCTTCGGGGTACCGACTTCACGGCTGTGGACTGGCGGCAACTCGATCGATGGCACATCCCCGAAACTCGCATTGGAGCTAGCGCCGCGGTCCACTTCCGGGGGCCGAGTGTCTGGGCTCGCTATCGCCGACCGATCGCTTACGTCGCTATCGCTCTGTCGGTTCTCCTACTCCTTGTCGTTTTCCTCGTACGGGACATCCGGCGGCGTATCGCATACCAGTCTTCTCTGAAGGCGCTGAGTAGTAAGCTAATCTCCGCCCAGGAAGAAGAACGAAGACGGTTGGCGCGGGATCTACACGATGATATCGGTCAACGGATCGCGTCCATGAACATTGCCTGGGGTGCGCTGAAGCACAATCTTCACTCCAATGACAATGGCGCTCTTGAAGAGATTGTGCGTCAGCAGAAAAGTCTCAGCGAGTTAGCCGATGCGACTCGGCAGATCTCCCATCACCTACATCCCGCCATTCTCACAATCTGCGGCCTGGAGCAGGCTCTCAGCAAGTACTGCCGGGAGTTCGGAAGTTCCCGCTCCATCTCCATCCAGTTCAGCTGCGACGTGCCCACTGATGATCTTGCCAGCGACGTCGCTCTGTGCCTTTATCGCATAGCTCAGGAAGCGCTGCAGAACGTCATCAAGCACTCTGGTGCGCCTGCCGCGCGCGTGTCCCTGACCGAGTATCGGCGTGGTTACTTGCTGACGATCGCCGACAACGGACGGGGGTTCAATCGCAGTGCGGCAACGAGCGATCGCGGGCTCGGACTAGTGGCGATGGAAGAACGCCTGCAGGCGCTGGGTGGAACCCTGACGATTACGAGCAAGCAAAATCATGGTGCGACCGTCTCGGCTTGGGTATCGAGCAACGATGGAACGATCGGCGGGCGGCTGGAGGGTGAGCGGCAAGTCGGTCTGGGAACCCAGCTCGGCTAGCCTGTTAAAGCCAACGCAAAAATATTGTTTCCTTCCGCGGGCAAGGACACCTCTTATTTCTAAGCATTGCTTTTGCTTTCGTCGGTGCAGCTTCGGGTCGCACTGAGCAACACTCACTCATACCGTTTTTGCCAGGAGTTCGAGGGATTCAGTCTGTGGCATGCTTCGGGAGAGCAGTGCCGTCGAAAAAGGAAAAACGAATACTCGGAAAACGCTCGGTGGCTATGCTTCTGGTGTCTATTGGAAGCGCACTCGCGCAAGAATATGATGCAACAGAGTTGGCTAAGAAGCAGCAGAATCCAGTTTCCGATCTGATCAGTCTCCCCTTCCAGACCTCAAAGGAAGAAACTGGACGATCTCGGTTGGATTGCAACTCTCGCGAACTTTTGTGTTCGCGCGCCAACCAATGACCATGGTTGGTGGTTATTATTACAACGCCATTTCGCCCGGATGGTCAGCCGCACTGGCAAGCTCGAGCCGTGCTGACCCTGCTATTTCCCAAGTAGCTTTCTGGTGGCCGGCTCCGCCGCCGCCCGAAAGTTTTGACGCTGATTGGACATTAGTGGGTATCTCAACTAAGTCGTCAAAGCACGACTAGCAGCACAAAACGTTCTACTTTCGTCATGGATTCTAACTGGATACGGCCTGCCTGCTGTGCTCTCGCAATGTTGTCCGTTTCCCTGCCAAACCTTGCTCAGGAAGCGAAGGAAACGCGATCGGAGCTCGAGGCGGAATTCGTCGCTTCAGACGTTTTCCGGTCCGGCACGCTCATCGTGCCGCTTTTCGGGCGGTTTGCTGCCGAAGGTCAATATTTTGGCGGGACCCGCACCGATACCGGCTATACAGGGATTGGTGCAACCTTCGACTGGCGCGGTTTACGTCTCATGCCCGGTTTCGGAGTTGTCTTCGGTAGTAACCAGTTCCGAACGAGTCCGGCCTTTGCTCTCCGTTGGGAGTATGAGAAGAAGTGGTTTGTGACCCAGGGCCTTGCAGTACAGTCTTTCCTTAGCACGCCTATCTTTGAAGAAGAATCGGAAGCCAACGGGGAAACCGAACCGGTCGGCTTCGTGCGCCCTACAATTTCAGATGGCAATCATGTCAGCGTGCGCTGGCGCCGGCTTACCGCCGGTGGAACGTGGGAACATATCGCGTTTCGCGAGGGCGATGAGTGGAAGGGCGGCGGGAGGCTTGCCGTTCGCCTATTTCCGCGCGTCTCAGCTATCCTCTATATTCTCGGTCCACCGGCAATCGAATGGCGCGGTGGACTTCTCTTTCATGCAAAATAGCAAGAAGACTGAAGAGGACTCGCCGCTTTATCTGCGGGGTAGCTTCCTCGCGAGGACGTAAACTCAATGCATTTCTTACGACGAACGATTGTGGGCGGATTTTTCGTTTTGCTGCCGCTGCTGGGAGCCGCCTTTTTGCTTGGCGGCTTGCTGCGGGCGGTTCAACAGATTCTCAATCCCATTATCAACGTTGTTTCGGCTGACCAACTCGGCGGAACACTGGTGGCCGATCTTGTGGCAGCCGCAGTTGTCATTCTGATCTGCTTCGCGATGGGTGTAGCGGTTGAGATGCCGATGGGAAAAGCCTTGAGGGCACGCCTCGAATCAACGGTTCTCGGGCGCCTACCGGGCTATACGTTCTTTAAGCGGCTGACCGGGCAGTTGTCGGGCGCGGATCGAGCCTTTGGCCGGCCTGTGATTGTCAGCTTCGACGACAGCTCTCAGTTCGGGTTTGTGATCGATGAGGCAGCGGAGGCCACCGTATTTCTGCCTTCAACCCCCGGAGTAGCCACTGGAACCATCGTCGTGGTATCGCGCGATCGACTACGCGATGTTGACGCAACCGCCGCCGAATTCCTCCAGAGCCTGTCGAAATGGGGTTTTGATAGCCAAAGATTTCTCAGCACTTCCAGCCCACCGAAATCCTCTGTCTGAATTACCCAAACACCGTGCGAGTAGACAAGGAGGCAAAAAAAGAAGCCGTTCTCGTGCCTCAGCAGATCTAATGATTGATAAAGCATTGCTTTTCACTCTCAGCACAAGGGAGGTGCTTTCATATATGACAATTGGCTCTTTTAAGAGCATGCTTGTCGCCAGCGCGCTTCTATCGATTGCCTTTCAGCCAATTTGGTCTCAGCAACGGAAACCCAACATTCTCGTAATATTTGGCGACGACATCGGTATTCCCCAGATCAGTGCGTACACGATGGGCCTGATGGGTTATAAAACGCCCAATATCGACCGGATCGCGAAAGAAGGCGCGATCTTCACAGATTCATACGGCCAGCAAAGCTGTACGGCCGGGCGCGCATCGTTCATCCTGGGTCAGGAGCCATTCCGTACTGGTCTGTTGACAATCGGCATGCCCGGTGATCCGCACGGCATCGCGGATTGGATGCCCACAATCGCCGATGTGATGAAGACCCAGGGCTACGCCACCGGCCAGTTTGGGAAGAATCACCTCGGAGACCAGGATCATCATTTGCCCACGAAGCATGGCTTTGATGAGTTTTTCGGCAACCTGTATCACCTGAATGCGGAAGAGGAGCCGGAGGGCTACTTCTATCCGAAGGACCCAAGTTTCCGCAAACAGTTCGGCCCGCGCGGCGTTATCCGCTCCTCCGCGGATGGAAAGATTGAGGACACGGGGCCTCTGAACACTAAGCGCATGCCCACGGCCGATGAAGAGTTCCTGGGGGCCGCGAAAGACTTTATCGGGCGCCAACATAAGGCGAACAAACCATTCTTTGTTTGGTTCAATTCCACTCGAATGCACGTCTTCACCCACTTAAAGCAGGAGTCTTTGGGAAAGACAGGGAAAGGCATCCACGCCGACGGCATGGTGGAGCACGACGGCCACGTCGGCGAACTGTTAAAGCAGCTTGATGACCTCGGCATCGCCAACGATACTATCGTCCTCTACACGACAGACAATGGTGCCGAAATCGCCCTGTGGCCCGATGGCGCAATGACGCCTTTCCGTGGAGAAAAAGGCACTACCTGGGAAGGTGGCTTTCGAATCCCAATGATGGTCCGTTGGCCAGGGGTCATTAAACCGGGAACCGTCTACAATGACGTCATTTCTCTCATAGACTGGTTACCGACGCTCTCCGCGGCAGCGGGGGTTCCGGACATTAAGGAAAAGATGGCGTCCGGCTTCAAGGGCGCCGGCGGCAAGACATTCAAGGTTCACCTCGACGGTTACAACTTCTTACCTTACTTCCAGGGTAAGGAACAGGCAGGTCCGCGCAACGTGCTTTATTATTTCGACCAGGGAGGTAACCTCAATGCGATTCGTTGGAACGACTGGAAAGTCAGTTTCGCAACGGCGTCTGAGGGGAACATCGCCACCGCCACGCGGGAGGTGACGAGCTGGGCCATGATCACCAATTTACGCATGGATCCCTACGAGCGTGGCATCCAGGAAGGTGGCGAGGCCATGAAGTTTTTCGGCCAGCAGATGTGGCTGCTAGTTCCCATTCAGCAGCAGATCAAAACGTTCTTTACGGACTTCGACAAGTTCCCGTTTCAGTTGGGAAGTTCCCTGAATGCTTCCGGAATCGGATACGGCATGTTGCGGCAGGAGGACGCCATGAAACGGCTCAAGGAGTTGGAAACGATCCGTGCTCGATAGTGAGTTAGTTCGGATCTCCAGTCAGGATCTCAAGGAGCCGCCGGACGACGATAACGGCTCCTTAAGACGATTCGAGTAAGCTCCCAGGTAAATTCGCTAAGTTAGGCGCGCAGAGCTACCGGCTGTTTTGCCAGCACAAATCCAGCTTCTACAGCGTCCTTGCGGAACATCTTTACCGTATCGAGAGAGAATTCCGTCAGGTTCTTACCGACAGTAGGCAGTTTCTTGAGAATGTCATTTGTGATGGTGATGATATGGCAGCCGATTTCGTCCGCTTGAATGACATTGAGGACCTCTCGTGGGCTGGCCCAGATCAGTTCCAGCTCCGGACGGAAGCGCATTAGCTCAACGGTTGTCTTCATCACCGGAAGCGGATCAATGCCGGCATCCGCAATCCGCCCCGCAAATACGGAGATGTAGGCGGCCGTACCTCGAGCCAGGCTGTCGATGGCCGTTTCTACCTGGGCGAGCGTCAGGATTGCCGTAAGGTTCACTTTGACTCCGGCCGTGCTGAGGTCACGAACGAGTTCAGACGAACTTTCGCCCTTCGTATTCGTGATGGGGATCTTGACGTAGACATTGTCTGCCCACGAAGCAATCTCCAGTGCCTGTTCCCGCATTTCGTCGAAATCGTCGGAGAAGACCTCGAAGGAGAACGGCCGGTCCGGGATTGCCGCCAGTAAATCGCGGGCAAACTCGGCATAATCGGCGATGCCGGCCTGCTTCATCAATGTTGGGTTCGTCGTGAATCCCTTCACCAGAGGATGCGCGGCAAGATCAAGAATCCGGGTCTTGTCGGCTCCATCGGCAAAGATCTTTACTTTTAGAGTACGGAGTCGGTCGTTCATGCTTTCTTACCTCAAATCAGCCACTCTTCCGCCTCGCGGAGTGAGTTGGCGGTCAAGTCAAATGTTTCCGGTGAGCGTTCGCTGTAGGGATAGCGAATCCATACGGTGCGGCAGCCGGCACGTTGCCCGGCCTCGATATCACGCCAGCGATCACCGACCATGTAGCTATCAGTCAGGGAGATCCCAAAATCCGCCGCTGCCTCGACGAGCAGTCCGGGTTTTGGCTTACGACACGGGCATTGATCGGCATCATCGTGCGGACAGACGCGAATCGCATCGAAAGCGATCTGCGACTGCAAAAGTTCGTTCAGTTGGGAAACGGCTTCGTGCGATTGCGTTCCTCGTGCCAGATCCGGCTGGTTGGTGACGACAATCAGCAGAAATCCCTTGGCCCGCAGCCGGTTGCATGCATCGGCGACGCCATCGAGCACCTCGAACTCCGCTGGGCCTCGCGGAGGATAGGGCCTTCCGTCGCGGACAATCGCCCGGTTCAGCACCCCATCACGATCCAGAAAAACCGCTCTCCGCGCTGCCACTTTTTGTGATGCCAATCTGCCGCCGGTTCTTCCTAAGCCACCGGCGCCGGCATTTCCGGCACCGCCCAAAGCCGTCCACTGCGGCCATCGCCGGTCATCGAGTGGATGGCCGCGCCAAGCGCCTCGCGCGATTTCATCCGGCACTCCCAGCCCAGGCTGCGGATCCGGCTCGTCGCCAGCCGCACAACCGGAACGTCGCCCTTCCAGCCGCGGTCTCCGCCCGTAAACTCGAGCCGGACCGAGTGAGGCTCGAGCCCCGCGCATTCGATCGCCAGATCCGCGATCTCGCGAACGGTGATGTAGTCCCCGGTGGCAACATTGAAGACATCGAACGGTTTGGTGGACTGCCTGTTGGCAGTGAGCACGGCGCTTACCACGTCGTTCACGTGAATGTACGATTTGCTCTGCGTTCCGTCACCGAGAATTCGCAGCCACGAGGGATGATCGAGCAGTTGTCGTAGGAAATCGAATCCGACCCCATGAGTCTGGCGCCCACCGACAACGTTTCCGAAGCGGAAAGCGCATGCGGTAATCCCGAACATGAAGCAATAGGAGTTGAGTAATGCTTCACCGGCGAGCTTACTGGCACCGTACGTCGAGATCGGCAGAAGCGGCCCATGATCCTCGGCGGCTTCCTGGGTACCTAAATCTCCGTAGACACCGCTACCGGACGCGTAGAGAATCCGCTTTGCCGAGGAGGTTCGCATCGCCTCGGCAATGTGCTTCGTCAAG
>CAYTVP010000110.1:7992-12181 GCA_964441675.1 uncultured Solibacteraceae bacterium
GAAATCGATTGCCGGCTCCAGGGCCGCTCGCGCGATGTCCGGGTTCGACGCAAGGTGGATCACCACATCGTGACCGTCCATGGCGTCGCGCAGCCGCGGGAAGTTCTCAATATCTCCGCGTATGACGGTCAGCCTCGGGTCATCCCGATGGTGCTCGTAGTGCCACTGGCGGCCTGACGAGAAGTTGTCGTACAACGTTACGGCGGTAACGGACGGATCGGCCAGAAGATGATCGGTGAAGTGGCTGCCGATAAAGCCCGCGCCGCCCGCCAGGAAGTACCGCGAGCCTCTCATCGCGCCGCCCCGGCCACAGCCGGCTGCGCCACGCTCTCCCACATCGTCTGCATGTTCTTCAGCAGAGGATGGCTCACCAGGAGATGCCAGACAACCGCGCACAGTCCTTCGGTGTGCGGCGTAATCCGATCCGGATAAAGGGGCGGAACGACGACACAGGCATCGGCCGCCTCGCGGGTGTATCCACCATCCCGTCCCACAATGCCGTAGATTCGCGCGCCCGCCTGCCGCGCAGCCTCAATCGCCCGAACCAGGTTCATCGAGACGTTGTTCTCGCGGCTGCCGCCGCCAACCGAGAAGATCAGAAGTGCATCCTCGGCTCGGAGGCGCGATCCCTTGAGCCAGGCGGAAAAACACGTATCCCATCCCTCGTCGTTTACCCGAGCCGTCAGCTCCGAGACATTGTCCGTGGGGGCATAGGCTTCAAACCCGCAAATCTTGCGGAAATCGTTTACCGCATGCCCGGCATGTCCGGCCGAGCCTCCTACACCGAGAATGAAGAGGCGCCCGCCTGCCGCCCGGGCCTCAGCCAGGCCGGAAGCCATGGCTTCAATCTCTGCCGTGTCGATCGCGGCCAGAATGCTGGCCGATTCTTGAAGAAAATTACTCGCAAAGCTGTTCATACGCGCGCTCCCGTACCTCCGTATTCCAAGTACCACTCCAGATCCGTCAAGCCGGACGGACTCCCGATTTCGTAAAAACGCTCCGATACCTCGTAGGCCGCAAGATTGCCTTCGATGCTCAGAGTCTCGAAAACATCCGCCAGATCGGCCTTGCCCTCCGGACGGACATAACGTTCGATCACACCGCGCTCCATAACAGAAAGGCCGTAGTCCACGTGGCGCATCCTCGGCGCCGACGCGCTCCGCCGGTGCTTGTCATAGAGCACCCGGCCGTTATCGTCGTAAAGGACATTGCTCGTCTCCCAGCGGCCGTCGTTGCGAAAGATCGTCATCAGTGCCGGCTGCCGGCTCATCTCAAAGGCGGTCCATACTGGGCGAAACGCGGTCGGCAGGTACGAGTCGCCATAGAGAACGAAGAATCGCTCCGGAAGCAGGCCCGACTGGTAAGCTACGCGAAGGGCCCCAGCCGTACCTTGCAGCTGACTGCCTTCATCCGCATAGGTGACATCAACGCCCCAGGTGCGCCCGTCTCCGACGTAGTCCCGGATCGCCTGTCCCATGTGGCCGATCGCATAGACCACTCGCTTCACTCCCTGCGCGGCCAGATGGGCCAGTTGATGGGATGCAAACGGCTGCCCCAGCACCGGAAGTAGATTCTTCGGCATCGTCGCCGTCAGAGGCCGCATCCGCGTACCCAATCCCCCGGCGAGGATGACGCAATCCATCGATTCTCGAGTCCCCTGTGTCAAAGCGGCCTCAATCGCGGCAGATGATCGTCGAACCGTCATGGTCGAACGAGAAGCGAACCTCTTGCAGTCCCTCCCGTGCCATCGCCGCCCGCAGTTGAGAAGGCGAGGCTGCATAGAACAAAAGGAAGCCGCCGCCGCCCGCGCCTACGAGCTTGCCCCCCAATGCGCCATTGGCCATGCCCACGTCATACCAGCGGTCGATGCAGGGATTGCTCATACCGTTCGAGCGCTCCCGCTTGTGCAGCCAGTGCCGGTGCATCAACTCCCCGAACCTTTCCGGCATTCCCTTCTCCAGAGCCGCCTTGATCTCGTAGCCGAGCTCCTTGATGAAGTGCAGATTGTCTACCATCGACTGGTCGCCCTTCGCGGTTCGCCGCTCCTGATCGCCGAGCAGCGTCGTCGAGCTTCGCGAGTAGCCCGTGAAGAACATGAGCAGATGGTCAGCCAGGTGGCCTTCCGTACCCGCCGGTGTCTTGAGGCGCGATACCGATACTTTGCCCGTCGGATCGACGTCGAAACACGTCAGCCCACCGAAGGCGGCAATGTACTGATCCTGCTTGCCGATCGTTTGTGCCAGCTGCTCCATTTCGATGTAACAGGCTTCCTCCGCCAGCTGCTCCGTTGTCACGTAGTCGTGCTTGAGCGCATGAATGGCCCGCAGCAGACCAACGGTGAAGGTTCCCGACGAACCCAGGCCCGTGCCGGCCGGAATGTCTGCGACCGAGACGATCTCGAGAGACCGGCCGACGCCGTGCCGCTTCAACGCCTCCCGGATAATCGGGTGGCCGATATCTTCAACATCGTCCACACGCTCGAATGTCGAATACTTCAGGAAGCAATCGTCGGTGAACATCCGGTTGATCGACACAAACAGATACTTGTTGATCGCCGCAGAGATGAAGAACCCTCCGTGTTTTTCGTAGTAGGAGGGCAGATCGGTGCCGCCGCCTCCAATCGAGATCCGCATCGGTGTTCGGGATATCAGCATAGGGATTAGAAATGAGAGCGGGGCGTTGAGAGCCCGGGTCTACTGTGACCCGGGTCTAATGTGAAATGAGAAGCAGGTCGAGACAATAGATCGGGCGTCTAGGACGGTCTAGAACCGTGCCAGAATTTGCAGGCTGGAGAAGATGCCGGAGTTAATCGCGGCGAGCGATGCCGTCTGAATATAGGCCTTTATTTCATTCGACGGAATAATGACAATGCAGCCGTCGGAAAGCTCCAGATCCTGGGCTTTTCCCTTGTAGATATCGTTCAAATTGATCGTCGCCACCTCCGCGGGTCCGTCGCCCGCCGCGTTAGCCTTCCGGAGCATCACTTTTCCCTTCAGGGCTAGCCGTGTCGGGCCGCCCACCACCGCCATAGCCTTGGTCAGGGAAACCGTTGACTGCTGCGAGAGCTCGATCGAACCCGGCCGGACCACCTCGCCGATAATGTGAACCAGTCTTGGTGGTTGAATTTGTACGTCGACGACGTCATTGGGCTTGAGCTCGACGCCCGCGGCGGCACCGCGAGAGCTTTGTACTTCGCCCACCGGAACTTTCACCATCCAGAACTTCCCGTTGTCGCTGAGGTGGGCATTCGGCAGCGGAATCTCACCGGAGTCTTTTCGGCGTGTCAGCGTCAGGGTGGATGCGCCCTGCTTGAACCCGCCCGCAAGCATGACAGCCTCAAATAGCTTCCTGTGGTCCTGCAACTGAATGGTGCCGGTCTTTTCGACTCCACCGGTAAATGTCACCGGAGCGCTGCGGTGATCGGTGATCGTGACAGTAACATTCGGAGCTTTGAGATAGCGGTCCAGACGCCGAACCAGGTCGGCCTCCAGTTGCTCGACTGTCCGCCCTGCGGCCCGGACCCTCCCGACAATTGGTAGCGACAAGTATCCGGATGCTCCCACGCGCCAGGGGCGGCTGATCTCCGCGCAGTGCAGGACGTTTATTGCGACCGTGTCTTCGACGCCGATGATGGCGCCGCTCATTTCATCGCCAGTCACTTCGCCAATGGATGGATCGGCGGAGAACCGGTCCTTTCCGGTATCCCCGGCCGGAGGCGGCGAGGGAGCCTGCGCAATCGCCAGGATGGCCGCGAGGCCAACCAGGAAGAATAGACGAATCGAGAAACGTTTCATTGCTGGGTTCACCGTAAGTTTGTTTTGGGAAATATTCGGCCGCTGGACGCGAACGGGCCGTTACCGGTGCGTGGCCACGAAAATTCCTCCGGCGGCCGCGCCCGAGAGAATCGTGAACAATAGGGCCTTTTTCCCGCCCCCGCCGTTATCTTTGCTGCTGGTTGCGGGCGTGGCGCCGAGGCCGCCTGCCAGGGTATTGGTCTGTGTCACCAATGCGGTTCCGGTGCGCCCGCCGCTTTCCGCCTCAACGCGAATGTTGAAGCGTCCTTCGACGGCATTCGGTGTCAGCCCGGAAGTGACCGCCTGCCCGCGCGTATCGCTTCGCGCTTGAAAGATATGTTCTTTTTTGAAGCTGACGGTTGCTCCGAATGACGGCGCGGTAAAGATCACCGCGG
>CAYTVP010000111.1:0-6022 GCA_964441675.1 uncultured Solibacteraceae bacterium
GGAGCTCATGCTGCCAGTGCTGGTCTATCCGATGCTTGTCCCGGCACTCGTAGCGGCCATACAGGTGATGAGCGAGATTATCGCGGGGCAGGCAGTTAGCTGGATTTGGCTTCGGCTTCTGATCGGGTTTGATATTATCTTCACCGCGCTGGCTGTTGGGCTGGCCGAGGTTGTTCTGATGGATTGACATGCGGGAAAAACTAATCTATCTGCTGGGGATTGCGGCGGCCATTTATCTGGTGCGAAACCTCTATCTCATTTTGATGGTGATTCCGGATGAGATCGCGCAAGGCGCGGTTTACCGGATCCTGTACTTTCACTTGCCGGCATACTTTGTGGCCGCGACCTGTTTTCTGTTTTCCGGAATCGCGAGCGCGGTCTATCTGGTTACACGCAACTGGAAGTGGGATTCCTATGCGGTTTCCCTGGTGGAAGTCGGACTGCCCTTCGCGGTGGTGAATCTGGTAACCGGAATGATCTGGGCGCGCAATCAGTGGGGCATCTGGTGGACATGGGACGCCAGGTTGTCGGCCGCGTTTTTCAGTGCGCTGATTTATCTGGGCTACCTGATGCTTCGCCGTGCAATGCCGGACGCGACAGAACGGGCAAAAAACAGCGCTGTGCTGGCCATATTCGCATTCGTCAGCGTGATCTTCACTTACAAGGCCAACGAATGGTACCGCACGCAGCATCCGGGCCCGGTGCTCACTTTCCGTACCGGCGGCGGGACGATCGATCCGGCGATGGAAGGTATGATCGGGCATAACTATCTGGCGCTTGCGCTGCTGGCCGTTGTATTCATCGCCATACGCTGGAACCAGGAAGAGCGGCGGCGCGAGATCGAATCGCTACGGCGGGAAGTGCTGGCTTACTGACAAGATGGACGAGCGAAATTTTGCATTCATGTTTTATGGCTTTGCGGCTGCCTGGGTAATTCTTGTGCTCTATGCAGTATTGTTGATGGCGCGGGAACGGCATCTCAAAGACGAGATTGAAACTTTACGAAAGATGATGAAGGACCGGAATTCATGAAAAGACGGGATCTGTTAACGGGCGCCGCGGCAGGTACGCTGATGGCGCGGCAGGCAGCGGCGCAGCAACAGGTGGCACAAGCTACCCGGGCAACTCCGTCCCCCAAGATCAAGGACGTTCAGGTAATCGCAACCGCGCCGGCCGGGCTGCGGCTGGTGGTGGTGAAGATTGTCACCGACCAGGACGGCCTTTACGGATACGGCTGCGGAACCTTTACGCAGCGGGCGGACCTGGTGGTTCCGGCAGTGGAAAAGTACCTCAAGCCGTTTCTGATTGGAATGTATGCGGACCGCATCGACGACATCTGGCAGGCCTGTTACAACTCTTCCTACTGGAGAAATTCCGGCGTCCTGAACAATGCCATCTCCGGTGTCGACCAGGCTCTCTGGGATATTAAGGGGCGCCAGGCCGGAATGCCGGTCTATCAGCTTCTGGGCGGTAAGTGCCGCGAGGCGGCGGACTGCTATGGCCACGCCGGCGGTATGGAGATCCCCCAGATCCTGGACAGCGTTCGCCGGTATATGGATCAGGGATACCGGCACGTGCGGATCCAATTCGGCATGCGCGGCCAAGCCGCATATGGATCGCGCGGCGCCGCCGACGCCAACCAGATCACCAGCACTGTGCCCGGCAGGCGCGTACCTGCCCTGCATAGTAAGCCCGTTTACGATCCGGCGGACTACTGCCGGAAAGCGCTCACCGTTTTCGAGGCGGCGCGGAAGGAATTCGGCTACGAGATCGAACTGCTTCACGATACGCACGAGCGCATCTCGCCGACGCAGGCGATTCAGCTGGCAAAGGACATGGAGCAGTTCCGGCTGTTCTTCCTCGAAGATCCCTTGTCACCCGAAGATATTGCGTATTTCAAGCATATTCGGAACCAATGCTCCACGCCGATCGCGATGGGCGAGCTGTTCAACTCTCCGCACGAATGGATTCCGTTGGTGCACGACCGGCTGATCGACTACATGCGCGTTCATGTCAGCCAGATGGGCGGCCTCACGCCCTGCCGCAAGATGGCAGCGATGTGCGAAGTCTACAATGTTCGCACGGCCTGGCACGGACCCGGCGATGTATCGCCCATCGGACATGCGGCGAATGTTGCGCTCGACCTGGCCTGCTACAACTTCGGTGTTCAGGAATGGAGCGGATTCAACCCCAGGGTTCTGGAAGTGTTCTCGGGCGTTCCGACGTTCAAGGACGGCTACGCATATGCGAACGAGGCGCCCGGCTGGGGAATCGAAGTGAACGAGAAAGAAGCCGCCAAGTATCCATTCGGCTATGGCGAGCAAGGGGAACGCAAGCGCCTGAACGGCGGATGGGGCGAGGTTCGGAAGAAGGACGGTACGATCATAAAGCAGTGAGACGGCTGGCAACAGTATTGGTCCTGGCGGCGGCATTTGTCGCCGCCGAGTCCATGAGTGTGCCTCGCTATGACGCGAGCGGCGCGATGCTGGCGCCCGAAGGTTACCGCGAATGGGTCTTTGTTGGGACCAATCTCGGTATGCGTTATAGCGATGAGCCTGTCACGACACCGCATTATCACAACATCTACATCCAGCCGGAAGCGTTTCGTCACTACCGCGAAACCGGCCGTTTTCCGGATAAGACGATGCTCGTCATGGAGCAGGCTACGGCAGGGAGCAAAGCTTCGATCAACCGGCAGGGAACGTTCGCCGACAAGTTCACCGGCATTGAGGTTGCCGTGAAGGATGAGTCGCAGTTCAAGGAGAAGTGGGCTTACTTCGTCTTCTTCGATCGCGAACGGAAGACTCTCGCGAAAGCACAGGCCCAGCCGCAGCGAAGCTGCTGGGCCTGTCACAACGCAAACGGAGCTGTCGACAACGTGTTCGTTCAGTTCTATCCGGTGCTTCGGGACCTGCGGCCCCTTCCGGCCAAGTAGGTTTACAGCTCAGCCGGCAGTACTGCCCGGATAGCCCAGGTCACCAGTGAAAGCAAAATACTGCCGACCAGGGCGGATAAAAAACCGGATACTTCAAATCCTTTTACCACCTTCGCCGCCAACATCAACATCAGCGCGTTGATCACAAGTAGAAACAACCCAAGTGTCACAATCGTTAGCGGAAGCGTCAGGATCTTCAGAATGAAGCCGATCGTAGCATTGACCAATCCGATCACCAGCGCGGCGATGAGCGCGGTCGTAAAAGAATCCACGCGAATGCCCGGAATGATATAGGCAACGATTAAGAGCGCGAGTGCGCTAACCAACCAGGTAATGAGTAGGCTTACCATTTCTCCTCCGAGCGTCTAGTCTATGACATCAGTGACTCTAAAAAAGCGATACAGTCTCAGGAGCCATAATGGGCAGACATGGCTCGTTTCCGGAAGATTGATTGGCTGTGCTCTCTCGCCGCCGTGCTGGCGCTCGGTCTGACGGCGTGCCGCTTTGGTCCGCCGAAGTTCGAACAGACAACGGAAGAGTTCGTATTCACGACGCTGTCGTTTTCGCCGGTCGCAGCCACAGCGGCCGGATATCACCGCCATGCGGGCGTTCCTCTGGATGAGCTGCTTGATGATGTCAGCGAAGAGTCGTTCAATCGCCAGCGGGGTTTCTATCGCGCATTTTCACGCGCGCTCGAGAAAACGAAGCGAGAACGATTGACGCCTGAGGATAAGGCCGACTATGACCTCATCGTGAATCAGGCTCAGTTGGCCCTTCTCGAGCTGGATTCGATACAACGCTACAAGCACGATCCGAACTTCTATGTGGAACTGGCCGGGCAGGCGATCTTCGGCCCCTTGACTCTCGAATACGCGCCCAAAGATCTGCGCTTTTTCCATATCGCGCGAAGGCTGGAATCGTTTCCGGCACTGCTCTTGAATGCGCAGCGAAATCTGGTGGACTCTCCGGAAATCCATAATCAAGTTGCACGAGACGGCATTCAGGGCTTGATCACGCTGATTGAGGGGACCTTGCGAAACGAGGCCCCCGAGGAAATGAAGGGCAAATTTGACGGGGCGGCCAAGCAGGCGATTGACGCGCTTCGAGGCTTCGACAAGTATTTAGTGTCTGATCTCGGGAACAAGGTTTCCGATTGGCGGCTGGATGCCTCACGGTATGCCAGCAAGTTCCAGTTGGCGCAGATGTCCGATCGGCTGCCAGGGCAAGTGTTGGCCGACGCGGAATTAGCGCTCGCGGACGTACGGCGCCAGATGTCGGATCTGACCAAGGGCAATGTCCGAAAAGTGCTGGACCAGATCGCCAGGACGCACGCCCGGCGGGAAGATTTTCATAGCTCTGCCCAGCGGGATCTCGATGAGACGACTGCATTCGTTCAGGCCAAGGTAATCGTCCCGCTGCTATCGAACGAGAACCTGAAAGTCATTCCCACGCCGGCGTTCTTTCGCGGCTCTTATCCGGTGGGCGGCTTCAATCCAGCGCCGCCGCTCGAACCGAATCTGGAAGCGCAATACTGGCTTACGCCGATCCCGCCGGATTGGCCGGCCGCGCGGGTGGAATCGAAGCTCCGCGAGTACAATACATTCGGATTAAAGCTGCTGACCATTCATGAGGCCATGCCCGGCCACTATGTTCAGTTCGAGTACGCGAACGCAATCCAGCCCCAGGCGCGGCGTCTTCTGAGAACGCTTTATGGCAGCGGCACCTACGTAGAGGGTTGGGCAGTATATGTAACCCAGGTGATGATCGAAGAAGGCTATCTGAACTCCGATAGCTCCTTGCGGCTGACCTATTTGAAGCAGCTTCTTCGGGCGATAGCCAACGCTATTCTCGACATCCGTATGCATACACGCGGGATGACTGACGACGAGGCGCTGAAGCTGATGATCGAGGACACTTTTCAGGAGCGCGAAGAAGCCGAAGCCAAACTTCGGCGTGTGAAACTGACATCCTGCCAGCTTCCGACGTATTTCGTGGGATACGTAGACTGGCTGCGACTGCGTGAACGGTACCGGGGGTTTAAGGGACGGAGCTTTTCCCTGCCCGACTTTCACGCAACGGTACTACGAGAAGGTGCCGTGCCCGTGGCGACGCTATCGCAGACGTTAACCGGCGAGCCTCTGCCCGAAAAGCTGGCTGGCTCAATCGGGTTGGCCCCGGCGCCGGCGGAGGATTAGAGCGAAACCCGAAAGACGCACTTGCGTCTAAAAAGAAAGGCATGATACCTTGCGAATTCCCGGCTACGCTATGAACGATCGGGTACGCTGGAAAGCAGCGCTTTATTGGCTTCGTGACCTTTCCCTTAGCGTAATCATCGCTATTGTCGTCATTCTTTTCCTCTATCAGCCGGTAAAAGTGGAGGGAATCAGCATGATGCCGACGCTGGTCGATCAAGAGCGAATCTTTATTAACAAGTTCATTTACCGGTTCGGCATGAGTGAGGTCGAACGGGGCGACATGATCGTCTTTTGGTACAAAAACGATCCCGCCAAATCGTATATTAAGCGCGTCATTGGGCTGCCCGGCGACACCGTCCGGATCGAACGCGGGACCGTATACGTCAACGGCCGGCCGCTGGAGGAAGCCTATGTTCCGGAAGAGTATCGCGATACGCAGTCTCTTCCCGAGGAAATCGTGGGTAAAGGCGAGTATTTCGTTCTCGGCGATCACCGCAGCTCGTCAAACGACAGCCGCGCCTGGGGCATGGTCGAGCGGCAGCATATTTATGGCAAGGCCGTTTTCGTCTATTGGCCGTTTGACAAACTCGGTATTCTTCGCTGACGGAGAGGTCGAGCGGACAGGCTTAGCCCCGGTTGAAGAACCGAAAAAGAAGCCACAACACCAGGTTCACGATCAGAATTGTGGCGATCGGAAAGTAGAACTTCACGTTGCCGCGTTCCCACACAATATCGCCCGGAAGGCGTCCGATCTTGAAGGGCAGACGATCGCCAAGCGTGATCAGAACGCCAAGCAAGGCGATCGCGATGCCCGTCAGGATCAGGACTTTGCCGAGACCGTTCACATCGAATAGCTTCTGCTTTTATGCATCCCCGTCACAATCTGGAACAG